>CAYHYZ010000017.1:0-14007 GCA_964360995.1 uncultured Candidatus Saccharibacteria bacterium | reverse complement strand
CGCTGAGTGAAAGTACGTGTGCGCAAGAAAGACATCGCATCGGTGTGCCACAATCCGCGCACAGTAATGTTGGAGCATATCCTTTTCTGCTGACATAGAGCAGTGTGGGGACACGTGTATGTTCGATCTCACTGCGTAATGCGTGAGACAGTAGTGCCCGCTCCTTCCCACTCGGAATTTCCGCAGTCATATCAATGAGCGCAATGGGTGCGCGTGGACCAGTCAGCCGGTGTGCATTTATAAATACGTCACTGTCAATTGGGAAGGTGAGTGAATCGTGTAGTGAGCCCCAGAGTAACGGAACGCCCTTTTCCCGCGCCATAGCGCGAATCAGCGTACGGATGTCGAGATAAGGACGTTCACGGCGTGCCCAGTGTGTGTTTGCCGCGTCTTCAATAATTAATTGCGATGCTGACGTGGGCATATATCCCAGCGCGGACGCCGTTGCAATCACAACGGATTGGTGAGCGCACGCAGCGTGGTACGCGCGCAGTAATTGTTTTTTACTCATGCCACCATGGAGTAAAGTAGGATGGAGATCTGTGAGTGATTGAGCAAGTGCGTCGGCACGGAGCGCAGTGGGACACATAATCCACACGCTCCCCTTGGAGCGCGCAATGATGTCGCGGTAAGCAGTCATGCGATGCACCGAAGATCCAATAATCACCGATTCCTGAAATCCACTTCCCGGTGCAGGCATTTCCGCAGATTGCTTTGGTGGGAGTAAAGAGGCTAATAGCATGGTGCCAATGACCGCTCCACGCTGCGCAATATACATATCTGCCGTGCGCTCGGCGGCAGTTATCATCCACGGCGGCAGTACAAATGGGGGAATAGTAACTTCAATCTTTCTCGGAATAAATGTTGCAGTTTTCAGTGAAAGTTTTGCCAGTCCTGCAGGATGTGTCGCGATGACGATACCGCGTTCCACGCGTTTGCGGAGCGGTATGGAAATAATTGATCCGATGGACAGTTGCGTGCGAGAAAAATAGGTGAGCGGCATTTCAGCGTGCGCAGGATAAATGACTTTCAGTGGTATGGCGGTTATGATATACACATTGCGTATGGTACTAAATGATTCCACTGGGAGCGAATATCGTGGCAAGCGGGTACATGTTGTTGGCATTAAAGGTACTGGCGTGCTTGGACTTGCGACCGTATATCATGAAATGGGCGCAATCGTCACAGGGAGCGACGTAGCAGATACATTTGTCACCGACGTAGTACTCAGCGAGCTTGGTATCACCCCACAATCTTTTTCCGCAACAAATATCACGAGCGACATTTCGCTCGTGGTGCACTCCACCGCGTACAACGATACGCATATTGAAATTGCACGCGCACATACATTGGGCATCCCGGTGCGCACCTACACCACTGCGCTCGCAGAAATGGTGAACGCTAAAAAAAGTATTGTGGTAACGGGATCGCATGGAAAGACCACTACCTCAGCTATGATTGCAACAATGCTGGAGCATGCGGGTTTCGACCCCACCGCAGTTATTGGAGGTATGGTGAGTGCGTGGGGGCGAACCGCTCGTTTTGGTGGTAGTGAATGGATGGTGGTAGAGGGTGATGAGTATCAGGAAAAGATTCTTTCATACAAGGCACATATTGCGGTCATTACCAATGTAGACTGGGATCACCCCGATTATTTCAAAACACAAGACGCATACGAGCACCTGTTTCGTACATTTGTAGAATCACTGAGTGATGCATCTACGCTCATTATTTCTCAGTCCGCCGCCGCCGTACTCAAAACATCAATTGCAAAAACCCGAGCGCGCGTCGTGCAATACGAGCCAGTCACTTTTTCGCTTCGCGTATTTGGAGCGCATAATGCATTGAATGCAGGAGCGGCGCTTGCAGTGGCACATGCAGTTGGTATGGCGGGTGAGGTTGCCACGCAGTCTCTCTCCGCATTTCAAGGAACAAAGCGGAGAATGGAATATTATTCAGATCCCGAGGCCAACCAAGTACTCATCGATGATTTTGCACACCATCCTACGGAAATTCGCGCAACACTTGCGGCGGTGCGATCACGATACCCAAAGCGACATATCATCGCTGTATTTCAGGCACACACCTATACGCGCACACAAACATTTCTTGAAGATTTTGTTGCATCTTTTTCTGACGCAGATGAAGTGCTCGTGCTTCCTATTTTTGCGTCCGCTCGTGAGCAGGTGTCTTCCTTGACCGCTGATGATTTCGCAAGCGCAATTCGCGTCGCACACGAGAGTGTGCGTGCCTGCCTTTCAATCGAAGACGCAGTGGCGCTTATTCGTTCATCAGCAACAACAGCACCGAGTGTTGTTGTTGCACTTGGCGCAGGAGAACAGTGGAGAATTGTTGATGCGCTTGCGCACTAGTTCAGTTCAAGGTGGATCAATGCCCCGTCGTCAAAAATATACATATCTCGTTTTGATGGATCCGGAATAATAACTTTCGGATTTTTTCCTTTGTACATTGGGGTCACGATATGTCCTCCGCGTCCATCGAGTTCGATAATGACCACTTGGTACCCTTCGGTTGCAATCAGCGCGTCGCGTCGCGGGTAAAAGAAAAGTTGTTTAATAGGAAACTCAGACGTATACACGCTTTCTGTGCGCCCACCGCCATAGTAGGGCTCAGGCGCACTAGGATCACGCGACACAAATACCACTCCGTTCTCGGCCCATGCAAATGTATCTTGCGCCGCATCTACCACTGCGTCGCGGCTTGTTGTTGAAGCAATTAATTGTGCTAAACCACTATCTATCACCATGGGGGTTGCAGACGCAGCGACGGTGCTGGAAGCGACAAACTCACCAGCGCTGACATTAAAAAATTGCCTGTTGTTTTTTTGATCAATCAATTCCACCACCTCAGTACTCCACGGACGGATATCTGAAAATTCTCCACGAATGAGAATCTCAAGACTCGGTGTGTCATGCACGAGCACTGGGCGCACTTCAGTCACTAGTTCCGGCTTGACGTCTAATGTTTTTTCCCATGTGTGGAATCCTTCGCGTTCGGCGCGCAGAGTATATTCGCCCGGCGTCAGCGATTGAATAAATGTGGTGCGATTAATGAGTGACGAAGATTCAACAAACACATTATCGAGGTAGAGCGAGACATCTGTCGTGGGTGTTGCATAAATAAAGAGTCCACCAGTGAGTACAATATTTCCGTTGCTATATCGATACCCAAAAGAATAGAGAAGGGTGACGGTTGCGATGACGAGAATACAAGCATACGCAATCCAAAACAGCAGTTTTCGTGTGCGAACGTGCATATCCGTATTCTACTGCTGATAGGAGGCAATGATAAGAGTACGCCGGGAGCTACTCGTGCACGGCGCTCTGTGATATAGTGGTGCTCATCACCTATGGCAATTATCCGAAAATTAGGCATCGATCTTGGAACCGCAAACACCCTCGTCTTTGTTCCTAAGAAGGGCGTTATTATCAATGAGCCTTCGGTAGTGGCCATCTCCACAGAAACAAAAAAAGTGCTTGCCGTGGGAGAAGAGGCAAAAATTATGATTGGGCGCACTCCCGAGACCATTATTGCGCACCGTCCGCTTCGCGACGGCGTCATTGCAGATTATCGGGTGACCGAAGCAATGCTTCGATATTTTATACAAAAGGCACTTGGGCGCATGCGTTTTTTACGTCCAGACGTGATGATTTCTGTTCCTGCGGGAGTAACGTCCACCGAACGTCGCGCCGTTATTGAGGCAGCACTTCGTGCTGGTGCGCGCAACGCATATGTCATTAAAGAGCCAATTCTTGCCGCGATTGGCGCAGGGCTTCCTATTTATGAAGCACACGGGAACATGGTTGTGGATATTGGAGGAGGAACTACCGACTCTGCAATTATTGCGCTTGGAGGAATTGTGAGTGCAAACTCGGTGAAAATTGGGGGGAATAAAATTGATCAGGCAATCGCCGACTATATCAAGGAACGATTAAATCTTGCAATCGGAGAACGCACTGCGGAAGAGATAAAAATTTCTGTAGGATCCGCCGTGCCCATTGAGCATGAACTGACGTGTACCATCAAGGGTCGCGATTTTCTCACCGGCCTTCCTCGCACTACCGAAATTTCCACTAATCAAGTAGTGGAGGCTATTCGCGGCAGTCTTGAGGGAATGTTGCGATCCATCAAAATGACATTGCAGGATGCACCCCCAGAACTTGCGGCAGATATTATGTCTGATGGGATTGTGATGACGGGTGGGGGATCACTCCTTCGCAATATTGATGAACTTGTTCAGCGCTCTACCGGAGTGCCCGCGCGAATCGCAAACGACGCGCTTTATTGCGTTGCAAAAGGAACAGGTACGGCGCTTGAACACTTGGATACATATAAAACAAGCGTGATGATGAAGCGCTAATATGGTAGATGCAGCGCTCATCGCTCGAGGGGCAGAAATCTTTCATCGTCATCACGCAGTATTACTTGTGGGGGGCTCGCACGCCGATCGCGCCGAGGTTGCGGAGGGCATTACCGCTGCATTGTATTGTGAGCGGGGGAGTGGCGTATCGTGTGGCGTTTGTGCTGGTTGCAAAGGATTTCATGCAATGCGAGCGCTGTATGTTAGTGATATTGCTCCAGATCCATCTCATATCGGCATCGAACAAATTCGCGACGCGTGGGAAACGAGCGCACTCACGAGCGCCATTACGCTTCGTATACTTCGCATACACGGGACAGATCGACTCACTAAAGAAGCCGCTACTGCACTACTTAAAAGAATTGAGGAGCCATCTCCTTCACTCCGTTTTATTTTGACTGCACCTCGCGCTTCACACATTCTCCCCACCATTCGTTCGCGCGTGGCAGTGCTTTCATTGGGTATTGGAGAGCCAGAACCTGGGGAGCGATTTCATGGATTTCAAGAAGCAGTTGCGTTTGCAACTGCACACGGAGAGGATCGTTCCGCGATTGCAGCTGCACTGACCGCAACACTCCAGTACGTACATTCAGCATGGAAACACACAAGAGACACCGACAACGAGGGGAGCCCTACAGTTTTGGCAAAAGGGGCATGTCTGCGCGCGCTCGCTGTTAGTATTCACGATATGGAGCACACGTCGGTGAATGCACGGTTGTCGGTAGAGCATGCGGCGGCGGCATGTTCGTTTCTTATTTCGAAAAAGTAGAAACTCTTCGCACCCAGTGCTATCATATCCCCACTACTATGCACCCCACTATTTCCGCGTTTGTGCGTGACGCACAAGGACAAATCGATCACTTTAAGCAAGAATTACTCAGTATTCGTGCTGGCCGTGCCACGCCCGCGCTCATTGAGCACGTTCCTGTAGATATGTACGGAGCCGTGCAGCCACTTCAGCATGTTGCCGCCATCAGCGCGCCAGATCCTCGCACACTTATTATTCAACCGTGGGACAAGGGCGCACTCGAGCCCATCCGAAAGGCGCTCGAATCTGCTGGACTTGGTGCAAATCCAACCGTGCAAGACACGCGCGTGCTTCTACAACTTCCACCGTTGACCGAAGAGCGGAGAGAAGAGTTTCAAAAAATAGTTGGCAAGAAAGCGGAAGAAGCGCGCATCGGTATGCGGAAAGCGCGCGACACCGCGAAACAATCAATTCAAAGTGCAGAAAAAGATAAACTTATTTCCGAAGATGAAAAATTTCGCATGCAGAAACAACTTCAGGAAGAAGCAGACAAAGTAATGAATCAGATAGCGTCACTCGAAGAAGAAAAGCGCACTGAACTTGGGCGCATCTAACGCCACACATATATGATTGCAACAGTACTTTTTATTTTAGTGCTCGCAGTGCTCGTGCTCTCTCATGAATTTGGGCATTTTTATATTGCAAAAAAGAATAACATTGGCGTCGAAGAATTCGGTTTTGGTTTTCCTCCGCGACTGTACGGTATTCAGAAAGGGGAAACGCTCTACAGCATCAACGCGCTTCCGCTCGGTGGATTTGTGCGCGTAGAAGGAGAAGACGGCCCGCCAAAAGGCCCACGGAGTTTTGGCGCACAATCCGTGTGGGTGCGTATGGCAGTAGTGATTGCCGGAGTCGTCATGAATATGATTCTTGCATGGATATTACTCTCTGCAGTTGCAGCGCTTGGCCAGCCCGCAATGGTGGACGCGGATCATCCCGCAAGCGCGCTCGAGGACGTAAAAATACTCATCACCGGAATCGCGCCCGAATCTCCCGCCGCAACTGCGGGTATTAAAAATTTTGATGTCATTACATCAGTAGATATTGATGGATCTTCACGCGCTATCTCGACATCCGATGAATTTATTGCGCTCATTGAAACCGTGAAGGGAAGAGAAATAACGCTACAGCTAACACGCAATGGAAATCCCATAGCAATCGTCGTAACCCCGCGCGCAACTCCTCCGGACGGCGAAGGGCCGATAGGCATTAATATGGGAGAAGTGGGAGTGACAAAAACTCCGCTGTGGCAAGCTCCGTGGGTCGGACTCAAGCGAACATTTTCACTCGCAGGAGATATTTTTAGCGCACTCTGGCGGCTTGCGACTTCGATATTTGGAGCCGAGTCCGTGTCCGATCAATTTACCGGCCCGGTTGGTATTGCAGTACTCATTGCGGATTCTACGAAACTTGGTATTTCATTTTTACTCGAGCTCGTGGCGGTGCTTTCTATTAATTTGGCGGTGATCAATGTATTGCCAATTCCAGCGCTCGATGGAGGCCGTCTCTTTTTCCTCGGTATTGAAGCGGTGCGTCGTCGCCCTATTGCACCTAATATCGGCCGCATCGCACACTCAGTCAGCTTCATCATTTTACTCTTGCTACTCATTGGTATTACCCTACGGGACGTCATGTTCTTACTGCGATAGTTTGCGTTGCTAGGACAAGGAAAGAGTGCTAAAATGAGCGGGTTACTCGCTCATTTTTATGTTGCAATCTCAACTGTTTTCTCGCACCCTGCACCAAGATCCAAAGGATGAACCAAGCGTCAATGCTCGGTTACTTTCACGCGCGGGATATGTCGACAAACTGATGGCGGGCGTGTGGACGTATTTACCACTGGGATGGAAGGTGCTTTCAAATATCAACAATATCATCAGAGAAGAAATGGATCGTATTGGTGCCGTGGAGATGCATATGCCCGCGTTGCAACCGAAAGAGCTTTGGGAAGCAACACATCGGTGGGATGGCCAAGAAATCATGTATCAATTCCAGGATCATGGAGGACGGGACGTGGGACTTGCGTGGACGCATGAAGAACTCGTTGCCGCGATTGCGAAGCGCGCGATTGCGTCGTACCGAGATTTACCACTCGCGGTCTATCAGATTCAATCAAAGTTTCGTGACGAGCCACGTGCAAAGGCGGGGATTCTCCGCGGGCGTGAATTTTTTATGAAAGATCTGTACAGTTTTCACACGACCGAAGAAGAACAAGATGCATTTTATAATTCGGTGCGACAAGCATATCGCAATATTTTTACGCGTTGCGGAGTAGACGCACGCGAAGTAGAGGCATCGGGGGGCGCATTTACGGATAAATTCTCACATGAATATCAGGTGGTGACCGAGTCTGGCGAAGACACCATTGTATATTGCGCTTCGTGTACATTCGCGCGAAACGCCGAAGTTGCCGAAGGAACGGAAAAATGTCCAAACTGCGACGGAGCGCTCACACGTGCAAAATCAATTGAAGTGGGAAATATTTTTAAACTCGGCAAGCGCTTTCCAGAGGCGTATGACTTGAAATATAAAGATGCGAACGGCAAAGATCAGCATCCGCTGATGGCAAGTTATGGCATCGGTCCCGGACGTTTGATGGGCACTATCGTAGAAGTGCTCAGTGACGACAAAGGAATAATTTGGCCACGTGAAGTGGCTCCAGCACTTGTACACCTCATTCCTGTCGGACACAGCGGGAATGTCACGATGGAGGCGCGAGGGCTGTATGAGCGGTTGCACACCGCAGGGATTTCGGTGTTACTCGATGACCGCGCAGACGTGAGTGCAGGAGAGCGATTTGCCGATGCCGATTTACTGGGGCTCCCATTCCGTGTCGTCGTATCGGATAAAACGCTCGCACAGAGTAAGTATGAATGTAAACATCGCAGTGGTGGAGAACCGGTGCTTGTTGATTTTGACGGACTCATCGCGAAGATCACCGCATAAACCTATGTTTGGAAAATTATTTCAGCGATTCGCAAATGATATTGGTATTGACCTTGGAACCGCGTACACGCTCGTGTACGTGAAGGGACGAGGCGTTGTTATTAATGAACCCTCTGTCGTCGCGGTCAATCAAAAAACTGGCAAAGTGGTAGCGGTGGGAAGCGCCGCGAAGCGCATGGTGGGACGTACCCCCGCGCACATCGTTGCGCATCGACCGCTGATAGATGGTGTTATTTCTGATTTTGAAATTACTCAGGAAATGATTCGCTATTTCATTGAACGTGTGTATGGATCCCAGGTGCGCCGTATTGCGCGTCCGCGTGTGGTTATTGGTGTTCCTTCGGGAATTACTGAAGTAGAGCGCCGTGCCGTAAAAGACGCCGCCACGTCCGCAGGAGCCCGCGAAGTGTATTTAGTGGAAGAGCCCATGGCCGCGGCAATTGGAGTACGCATGAATATTCAGGATCCGGTAGGGAACATGATTGTAGACATTGGAGGTGGCACCACGGACATCGCGGTTATTTCACTTGGGGGCATCGTCGCATCTAAAAATTTGCGTGTTGCGGGAGATAGACTCAATAAAGATATTATTGATTACGCGCGCGAAGAATTTAAAATGCTTGTTGGAGAGCGTACGGCGGAAGATTTGAAAATAGCGCTCGGTTCTGCCGTTCCACTTACAGAGGAGTTGGAAGGAAATATGAGAGGACGAGATTTAGTATCGGGACTCCCGCGCGAAGTGATTGTCACCGATTCTGATATTCGTGAAGCCCTCAAGGGATCGGTACATACATTAGTGAAAGCAGTGAAGGAAACGGTTGAGATGACGCCGCCCGAACTTGTTGCCGACATCCTCCATCGCGGTATTGTGCTTGTGGGAGGCGGATCCTTGCTGCGTGGTCTTGATGTGCTCATGGAAAAAGAAACACGCATTCCGGTGCACGTAGCCGACGATCCACTCACCGCTGTCGTTCGGGGAACTGGCATTATATTAGAAGATCTTGATTCGCTTCGTGAAGTGCTCATCGAGCCGGATGAAGAAGCAGTATTTGCATAGCTATGCGTCGCCGTAGTGTCACCGGGGTAATAATCAGTGCGGTCGTTGCATCCTACGTCACACTTTCCGTCGTAGGTTTTTTTCAGCCCCTCCGCATCGCACTCATGCATATTGCAGTTCCACCGCTCATGGGTATCGAGTCGTCGCTTGCGTATATTCGTGCGTCGTGGGATCTCCGTGGATTTGGATCGCGCACTGCGGTGCAAGCACTAACCAATCAGTCAGCAATGTACGAAGAAAACTTTCGTACTGCGCAAGCGCGCGTTTCCGAACTCGAATCGCTCAATGCAAAATATATTGAAGGCGTAGTAGGGGGGAGTGATCTCCCGGCGCGCGTGCTCATGCGTACGCTGGACGGCTTTGAAAATACCATCCTTATTGATCGAGGCGACACTGATGGCGTGCGCTCGGGCGCTCGTGTGCGGACTCCATCTGGTCTCATAGGTGAAGTAGGTGAGGTGATGGCACATCGCAGTAAGGTGCGTCTCTACTCGAGTCCCGGGTATATTTCTGAAAGTGTATTACTGGAGGCAGAAATTGATTTACAAATCCAAGGACTTGGCCTTGGACTCTATAGCGCAAAGATACCAAGTGACATTGCACCAAAGGTGGGAATGCTAATCGTGAATAATGCTTCCGAAAAATTAGTACTTGGCATTGTGGCGTCGGTAGAACAAAATCCTGCGAGCTCATTTGCAGATGTGCGCATTGAGTCCCCAACAAATGTGCAAACAATTCAGCGATTATTTGTGCAAGTCACGCCGGAATGATTTTTGAGCTGCTCATTATTGGCGCAGTCATTGCATTTGCTCAGCTGTCGCGTTTTTGGAGCGTACTATTTTTATTGGTCGTAGGCATCCTACTTGAATCCGTTTCATCTCTTCCGGTCGGCATGACAATCGGCGCGCTCGCGCTTGCATATGCAAGCGTCGCAATGCTCAAGCGGCGTCTGTTGTTCGAGCAACCACTTGCAATACTGCTCCTTGAGCTTACTGGCATTGTAGTATTTGTGGTAGCAAAAACTGCGCTGGTTATGCTTGCGCTCCACGGAGCGCTCGCAAGCACGATGATACTACGTGGTATCATGACGGCGGCACTCTATATGCTCACGCTCGTAGTATTTTCCGTTACATTTATGGCGAGCTATTATTTTTACCATGCGGTGGTTACAAAAACTCCGAAAGCGCGATTACGCTGACTATATTGGGTTTGATGAAATTCTCGTTGATTCGGGCATATTTGTTGGTGATGATGATAGCCGTGTAGCGGTGGTTGAGCGTCCATTTTCATCGTTTTCATATTTATTGTTGTTTTCCATTTTGCTTACGGGAGGTGTACTGCTATTTGGGCGCACGCTCTACTTAGGGAGCGTACAGGGAGCGGCGTTTGCGGAGCGCTCCACACAAAATCATTTGCAGCGCGAAGTGTATACCGCAGATCGCGGAGTTATTTACGATCGCAAAGGCAGAGTGATTGTATCTAATAGTTGGATTCCCGAAGAAGAGCGCAGCATTCGCGTGCTCTCTCATCCTGTAGCATTTTCACATCTCATTGGTTTTGTAGGTGCCCCATCCGAAAAAGATGTTAAAAAAGATGCCGAACTGCGAGATTTTGAAGCATTAGGGCGAGATGGCGTTGAATATACCTACGACGAAATTCTGCGTGGAGAAGTGGGCGAGCGGTTGCAAGAAGTTGACGCACGAGGAGAGGTGATTTCATCAGGATTTGTAGACCCACCAGATGCCGGTGGAAACATTCAGCTCTCCATCGATCGCGAACTCCAAGTCACTACCTATACCGAACTTGAGCGCATCATTAAAGAACAGGGATTTAAAGGAGGTGCCGCGCTACTTTTTAATGCACATAATGGCGAGGTGCTCACATTAGTGAGTTATCCTAGCTTTGACGCCGGTGCATTTTCAAAAGGCATTACTAATGAAGAGTACGCCGAGCTCATTAGTGACGCGCGGAGTCCGCTATTTAACCGTGCAATTGCGGGTACCTACGCTCCCGGTTCTACGGTCAAGCCATTTTATGCAACGGCGGCGTTACATGAAGGAGTCATCACACCCGAGCGCCAAATTCTCAGTACCGACGCACTCCTTATTCCTAATCCCTATCAACCAGGAACATTCACGCGCTTTGGAGAGTTTCGCGCGCAGGGACTGGTGGATATGCGACGCGCTCTCGCAGTCTCTTCGAACATTTATTTCTACACTGTGGGTGGGGGATATGGCGATATTGCGGGACTCGGAATTTCAAGGCTTACTGCATGGCTCCAGAAGTTTCATATCGGCGAAATTTCTGGTATTGATCTTTCGGGAGAAAAGGCGGGTCAGATACCAGACGCAACAAAAAAAGCTGAGCGTCACCCGGAGGATCCCATATGGCGACTGGGAGACACCTATCACTCAAGTATCGGTCAAGGAGATTTTGCAATCACGCCACTCCAAATGGGCGTCGCGCTTTCATTGCTTGCAAACGGGAAGGAACTCATCGTGCCACATGTACTTCGCGCGGTGCTGTCTGGCCCAGAAAAACATATGGAGGAAAAGAAGGGAATCGCAGTGGCGCTTGATTCTGCGCATCTCCAAGTGGTGAAAGAAGGAATGATTATGACGACGGAAATTGGTACCGCAAAATTACTTGGAGATCTTCCATATATCATTGCCGCAAAGTCGGGAAGCGCGGAGGTGGGAAATAAGCTCCGCTCGCACTCGTGGCTTATCGCGTACACCACAGACACCGCCGATCCGCTTGGTATGGTATTTTTCCTTGAAGCGGGGCCGCGAGAAAACAACGTGGGTGCGGGGGTGCTGGGATATCGTGTGCTGGAATGGATTACCCAGCACGGTGGGGTGGACGGTATCATGTCCACCGAGCCAGTAGCGGAAGTAGGGATTATCGCTCCTTGACCGCACGCACCGTTATCCGTATGATATGCAGGTATTAATTCGCGCCTCCGGGCGCGTTTAATCGATAAAAACACATGATCAAAAAATCACACGAAGAAATCTCAGACGAGTATATTTCACAAGAAGGACTCGATGCATTAAAGCGTGAGCTCGAAGAACTCAAGGGGGTTCGCCGTATTGAAATTGCAAACAAGCTCGAGTTTGCGAAGGGGTTGGGAGATCTTTCCGAAAATGCAGAGTACGCACAAGCCAAAGAAGAGCACATGGTCAATGAGGCACAAATTCAGCGCCTGGATGACTATTTATCACGCGCGCGCATTATCGAGAAGAGATCCAACAAAGACGCCATTGGGCTTGGTTCTACGCTTTCAGTATCTGGTGACGACGGAGCTGAGGCAACGTATACTATAGTTGGTACACACGAAGTGAACCTTGCCGAAGGAAAAATCTCTCACGAGTCTCCATTCGGCAAAGCTTTCTTAGGGCACAAGATGGGCGATAAAGTGCTCGTGCGTGGACCAAAAGGTGAGCGGACCTACCGCATTACCGAAATTCAATAATGTCACTCGACGACATTCGCAATATTCGATTCGCAAAGTTACAGCGTTTAACCGAACGCTTTGGTTCGGCGTATCCGTCCGAAGTCGCGCGCACGCACACCACCGCAGAAGTGCGCGACACATTTAAAGCGCTACTGAAGAAGAAGCGACTCACACTGACCGTTGCAGGGCGTGTACGTGCCATTCGTGGACATGGAGGAGCGACATTTTTAGATATCGACGACGGTTCAGGGAAGCTGCAGATCTATCTGAAAAAAGATGACATTGGAGATGAGTCCTACGGCGCATTTATCGACAACATCGACGTAGGCGATGTGGTAGAAATCACAGGGTCTCCATTTCTCACAAAACGCAAAGAACCCACCGTGCTTGCGTCCAACTGGCGACCACTCGCAAAGGCGCTGTTGCCGCTTCCGGATAGTTGGGCGGGACTCCAAGATATGGAAGAACGATTTCGTACCCGCGCGCTCGATTTGCTCACCAACGAAGAAACGCGTGCGCGTTTCAAGGCGCGTCGCGATATTATTTCCGCCATGCGTACATTTCTCGAACATGAAGGATTTGAAGAAGTGGAGACTCCTATTTTGCAGCCCCTCTACGGTGGCGCGCTTGCGCGTCCATTTGAAACATTCCATAACGCGCTTGAAGAAAAATTATATTTGCGTATTGCACCAGAACTCTATCTCAAGCGCTTGATTGTGGGAGGAATGCCACGAGTGTTTGAAATTGGCAAAAATTTTCGTAACGAAGGAATAGACGTTTCTCATTCCCCTGAATTTACCGAGCTTGAAGGATATATGGCATATGAAGACCGTCATTCGCTCGAAATGTTTCTTGAGCGCTTTGTGCTTGCGGTGGTCAAACAGTCGGTAGGAAAGCTGGTATTGTCGTTTGACGGAAAAGAAATCAAAATCAAAAAGCCATTCAAGCGCATAAAGTTTATGGACGCGATTAAAGAGTATGCGTTGCTTCCCGGTGTGGAATCGATGAGCGTCGATGATCTTCGCTCTGCAACCGAGCGCCTCGGCATTCAGGTGGGACGCGCGATGACGAAGGGAAAGCTGTTAGATGAAATATTCAAGAAATCAGTACGCAAGCACCTTGTCAGCCCAACATTTATCACGCACCATCCGCTCGATATCTCTCCGCTCGCAAAAGCGGCTCCTGGAGGGCAGTACGCCGATCGCGTACAGCTGATTATGGGCGGGCAAGAAGTCATGAACGCCTATGCAGAGCTCAACGATCCTATAGAACAGCGCAAACGCTTTGAATCACAGGAGGATTTACGTGCGTCCGGCGATATGGAAGCTGTGGGGGTAGATGAAAGTTATCTCGAAAGC
>CAYHYZ010000016.1:0-15660 GCA_964360995.1 uncultured Candidatus Saccharibacteria bacterium | reverse complement strand
CCTCGACTAACCACGGCCTCACGGCCGTGGTTTTAGCTTTGTATTTAGGGCATATCAAAAAACAGACCGTAAGGCCTGGTTTTTATCGATAAAACAAATTGTGTAAACAAGATCCGAGTATCGGTACAGCCCATAAATCGTGCTGGATAAGTCAGAACCAAGTCATTCACTGAGGGTTTCCCCTTCGGCCTTTTCCGCAACGCGGATCCGCGTTGCGGACGGGCGAGATGTTCACTCGATGCCAGTAGTGTATCAGATATATAGATGGCTGTCAATACGTCAGTTCACGGGCAATTTCGAGCGCGAATACTCCATCACTAGCAGTAAGCAATACACAAAGGACTGAGTTAGCGAATATTACCGATGGAGTTTTTGACGGTATCGTGTTTTGTTTTGAGTATGTTTGAAATCGCAGTGAATGTGCGCTCACCTATTCCGTCTTTGTCCTTCCCGCTTGCGAGAAATGCCCACCACGGGAATTTTACTTTTACGTTCTCATTTGCATCAATTGCTACCGTAGCAGTTGTGTTGATTGGAATAATGGCAAACAACTTGACGCGTTGCGTGACCGTTGTCTCCACCGCTGTCTCGCGGATGAGCACTGACTGGACGGGTACTCCGCGTTCTTTGAGATCAGCAAGAATTAATTTTGCTACTTCCGCACGCCCTTCCTCGGTTGCCGCTGGCACGTTTTGCTCTGCATTATCGTCACCACCTCCGCCACCGAGCAATATCCCAAAATCTGGAGTGGTGGGTTCACCATCACCAGCCACGTCAATTTCATCTGGTTCAATTGCTGGAGCAGATTCGCCCTCCTCTACTTTCCAATTCATCTCCACATTCCCTTTCTTCGGTTCAGACGACTCACCCTCAATAGGTTCAATTTTGATAAACATATCACTAGCTTCTTGTGGCGGAACTGAAACGGTGCCCCCGGTACTGCCTGAGCTAGATGATCCACCAGTTGTGGAGGTACTGCTCGAAACAATCACTGATGTTTTTTGCACCAATTTTGACATCCCCGTTGCGTTGCTTACATACAAATCAAACACGTATGTCCCCGCCTGAGTTGGAACAACGCTCGCCTCGGGCGTATTCGAGTTTAAAATTTTTACCACTGGCCCACCCACTTGCCTCCAAGAGAATGTACCTATCACACCATCATCAGTGCTCTTGCTGGCATCAAGCACAAATGCCTTCCCCACAACGCCGGATACTGTCACCGAAACCACACTGGTGGCCGTTGGGCTCACCAACACCGTACCGATGTCGGTGGTTACCGCGTAGGTGGCTGCCGGAGCGACTATCGATAGCACTGCGATCAATGTGATGAATGTTTGCATATGTACGCACTGTAGCACATCCCAAAAATATGGGAATTACAAAAATCTCGCTTACAATTACGCCTTTCTATACCAATGCCGGTGTTCGATGTACACAATGCGCCACCACATAATACCGAGAAAATATCCCCCCACAATTCCCCCGATGAACGTAATGGCAGACCAGATATCATGCACAATGCGCCACTGTTCCCATGTCATTCCGAGTCCAAATTTATTGATATCAAAAATGAGAAGTGCAATGATCGGCAGCTCCACAAATCCGTGCACAATGATGCCGACGAGTGAACCAAGCACCATCGTGCAGAAAATATAGAAATAATGTTTCATTTTGAAAGGTTATTCATCACGGCGCTTGCCAGAGGCGGCAATGACGCTGAAATACGATACCGCATTTCAGACTGACGCTGGAACCTGTCCAGTACGTCTGCCTGATATAAAATGCCAAGATGCTTTGAAGTTGCCTTATATGAAATACCGCATCCCGCTGAAATATTCATCACCGATGCATTTGCGTGACGCCTTAAATAAACCAGAATTTTTAGACGGCTTACATTCGCGCACGCTTTCAAGATTTTTTCTTGTCGCTTCATGTATTTTGTACATCAGCCATTGACTGAACCAGTACTCCCTATTCTACACCATGCCCGACCTATGTTCTATAGTTCGGGCGAAGGGTTCTCTATAATTTAATATGACTTAATGCCGAGCAATATACCAAGAAATGTTGTGCAGATGATATAGAAATTTCGTTTCATTTTTGAATATATTTAATAACGGTGCTGGCAATAGGATGAATAGTATCAGATATTCTATAATGCACCTCTGCCTGACGTCGAGACCGATCAACAATATCTGCGTGATACAGCATGCCAAGATGTTTTGATACTGCTTTGTATGAAATATTGCAGTGCTCTGCAATGTCTCCGACCGCCACGTTGGTATGTCGAACAAGATACGAAAGTATTTTCAGTCGATTGATGTTTGCTAGGACTTTTAATATTTTTTCGTACTTCTTCATATTTCTATACTTACTATTCTACCATTCGCCCGAATGGTTCCTAAGTAGATGTGGTGTATAACCCAAAGCTGCGGCCTTCTCTACTCCGCGCAACAACGCGCGACCTATATTCGCCTATTCGGGCGAAAGGTGGAGTGATCCGTTCAATATTTCGACGATATATTTTTAGGGTACAAATGGTATATCATCAGCACCTCGTTGTTGCTATTCGCGTATAACGGCTCAGCTGGGATTAGACGAAGCCGTGGAATCATTTGTGGTTGTTTTCGCCACTTCCTTATTTCCTTCAATAATCTCTTCGGTCATGGCGCCCACAACATTATCTACAATCGGTACGCTCATCTTACTCATGTAAATAGAACAAAGCGTCACCGACACGATCGCGCCGAGTCCATTAAGGAGTAGGTCGATCATGGTGTCGTCGAGACTCCCTACCTGCATGTTCGTTCCCAGTGCATGATCAATGCCGTATTCAATAATCTCCCAAAATGCACCTACTCCCAAGCAAAAAAAGAAGGCAAGGAAGAGCATGACGCCTTTTGGAAGTTTTAACTTGTTATGCACGTAGTAGACAAAGAGCAGAAGAAACCCAGCGAGCCCAAAGGCGAGCGCAGAAATGAAATGGAGAAACGCGTCAAACCAGTGCCAACGATCATATAGCCCACCAAATTGCCCCAGGAACACTGCTGCAAAAATAAAAACAACGGCCACATACATAAATACGGCCGGTATATATACATTATGAGCGGCCTTGAAGTAAAGGGGCAGTAGCGACACGAGGAGCATAAGTACGCCAGCAAACACCATGTCATAACTCTGGTTGTAGAGGGCGTAGCTCGTAATCGCTACGAGTAAAATATTCGTAGCACCCAACTGTAAGAATTGTTTATGAAGTTTCATATGAGTTATTCTACCATTCGCCCGAATGGTTCCCTATCCCCTACTACGTACTATACCATGCACCACCGACGTATATTCTACCATTCGCCCGAATGATTCCTAAGTGTATATGGTTACATGACAGAGGCAGGAGGGTTGGTAGATTTGCCACCGATGCCGAAAAGTATTTTGAATTTATTTCTGTCCTTTTTTACGTATTCCAAAGCCGCGATTTGTTGAAACAACAAACACGCGCTTCCCTATCCAGATTCGTACGTAGTAACCTTCGATGATTTCTGGCTTAATAAATCCGCGGACGCGATACTCGAATTCACCATCCTCTACTTCGGTCGAGAGTAGGCTGTCATTTCCATATCCTATTTCTGCGCATACCGATTTCATGCATTCAATATACCACGAACAAAAGCGTAAATTGGGGCGCATATATCCATGTCGCACAATATTGGATTCATTCATAGACGACCATCTCTAGCAGACAAGTGAATTTGGATGATTTATCTAAGTCGTGGCCGTCCCCTTTTCCACCTATCTGAAATGAGCCGAGGTGTTATGTATTACTCCGGGCGATAGCCTGTCACAAACCACGTACTCGATGGCATCCAGACGCCATTGTCTTTTTTATACGGCTCAATCGCTTTTGCAACGTCTGCTTTAATGGCATATAATTTAGCTTTTGCTTTCTCGCCCGAGAGCCTGATGACCTCACCTGCGGGACCTATCGCGAGCGCAAATTCCATGGCCTCCTCTGAATCTTTTCCTATCCTCATATCGATATCATGTCGCTCGAGAGAGACCCGTTCGAATCCCGCGTTTTGCATCCATCTGCTGGTGTCATCGGCATCTGCCATAGAAAAGGGGCCCGGACCACACGTCGGTGCATCTGACGCGGGTTCCTCAAGAAAATTGCGGACGATTTTTTCTGCTTCGTGGAGCCACCCATTATCTTTCTTTTTCCGCCACACCACCATGGTCATTCTTCCTCCTGGTTTCAATGAATTGCATATATTTCTCAGTGCAGCAGTTGCATCTGAAAAGAACATAGTACCGAATCGCGAGAACGCTAGATCGAATGGCCCAGCGAGATCATCTACCTGCACATCTTTAACATCAAACGTTATGTTCCCTTCCTTGTCGGCATACTGTTCATTTGCGTACTTAATAAAATTAGGTGAGCAATCTACACCGTATGCGTGTCCGGTAAATTTGGCTATTTCGGCGGTTCCGTCGCCAAAACCGCAACCAATATCAATTACCCTCTGGCCCTTTGCAGGCTTAATGCGACTCAGTGCCACTGTGCCATGCACCGCAAGTCCATCTAAGAAAATGTATTTAAACCGACTAAACTTCTCAAACAATACGCCGTCCCATGCTTCAATGATGACTGCATTTTCACTGTTCTTTGTTTTGGTTACGAATGACATATGAGAAGCATATCATAGCTCTGAAATTTTGACACAATTTAAATTCTACTCACTCATAAACCTAAAATCGGGGCGCATATACCCATGTCGCACAATATTTTTGACTCTAGGTTCTCCCTTTCTTTGATCTATTGATTTTCTTAAGCTTGCCTTTATATAATGCCGAATATAAGTTCTCTGAAATGCTGGTGGGATAGTTTGAACACCGAATTCTATTTTCTAGGGAATCAACTTATCCTCCTCCCCCTCGCTTGAACTTCTTAGGAGTTTAAGCGCGGGGGTGAGAGGTTCGATAAGCCCCAAATTATTAGATTAACGGAACCAATATATGGCAAATAAAATTGTCCGTACTGGTGGCATCGCTCCTATTTCAGGACAATACCGACCTTCTAAAACGAAGACCGAGATTACCTTGAGTAAGGGTGACCGCGTCCCTCCATTTGGAGGTAAGGCGGAGACCTTCAAGTTGATGGATAAAACCAAACACAAGAAGTAGCCGTCACACTTATCCCACCAGCATTTCAGGGGGTTTATTTCTGTAAGGCAATTATCGCAACGGTAAGCGCGGCAAGGGCGATCATATTAGCAATAATGCCAATCCAAAATTCGGGTTTTGTATACCAGGGCTTAATGATTTCGTTTGCAGCCCTGGTTGTAGCTTCCCAATATCTCTCTTTCATTCCCATATTTTTATTTTCCGGATTTGGTACGATTATCTTGTTTGCATAACATTTGGCAATTTTTGGAATCTGTTTTGCCCCCTTCATGCCAAGGTTTGATGTGGTCCGCTTCCATTTCTCCTATCTCAAATTGTTTCTTGCATTTTACACAAATACCTTTTTGTTTTTCATAAGATTCTCTTTTTTGTTTATCTGTAAAAGCACGAATTGAAAGATATTTTTCTTGTCTTGTTAAAATATAAGGATAAATACCGGATTTTTTAGTGACATCTTCGTCTTGCATCAACTCTTTGATTGCGACTTCTAACTTATTGGCGTTGATTTTTTTATTTTTAAATTCATTATAAAGTTTACCCCATTCGACACCACTCATTTCCCGACGATAATTTATAAAAATCTTTCGCACCCATGCGATTACATTCTGAAAATAATCCCATAATTCATTAGCATTTTTACCGTGTTGATGCTTGGCCATGTAATCTTCAATCTTCTCATGATTGATCCAGGAAAGTGAGGTTTCTAAATACTCTTGTCTTATTGGTGAACCGCTCACTAATTGACCGCCATCGTTTGCCAAGAGATACGCTACGCAATTTGATTTGCTGAATTTCAGTTTTGCGTCTGAAAGCCAAGGACCAGTATACACCGCATTGCGAAGCTCTTGTTCGGTCAATTTTTCTCCTGCAATGTTAATAATTCTAAACCAGTCTAGTCGCTCCTTATGTGTTCCTTCGCAGAAGTAAATCATCAGCTCATAATCAAGTATCTGATCCTGCTCTTCCTTGGTAAGATTATGAAAATAGCGATCATTGAGTGAAAAATCTCCATTGACGTACTGACCAATACTAATAGTGCGTTGCTGGCCATCGAGTACTTCGTAACCGCCATCTTCGCGTACCATCCAGTACATTACATTGAGCGGGAAATTTTGTTTGACGGTTCTAATAACTGCATCACGCTGTTTATCTTTATAAACGAATTCGCGTTGATATTTGGGGCGAATATCGAGTTTGCCACCATACGCCACTACGCCTTCTTCGTGATTATCTTTGTAGGCGTTGGCTACTTTACGAATCGAAATTTTGTGTAGTTCAATTTTCATAGTTATTATATCTTCCTGCTTATGACGAGACGGTCAAAAAGCCGTCTGTATGTTCCGTCACCATTTGCTAAATAAAATCTGGGACCGCCTTGAACGAATGAACCTTTTGGAACGATATCTTTCATTGGCTTTCCAAGAAGTAGGCTCGAACCGATAATCTCAAATTGGTCTGGGTTGTATTTGTTGAGAAAAGTGATGGGCACGCCCATTTCGCTGTTATAATCCATTGGTATCTCCGTGACTTTGGAAACTTCAATTGCGTCGTAATTTACGTATTTTGGATAGTCACTTGGGTCATATCTTTTATAAAGAGTTAGCTTTTCATGTCTTTTCGTCGTATCGAGATTCGTATACCAACCAACGTTACCAAACTTCTTCATTGTACCATCCGGCTGTCTAAACTCCTTTACTTTGCCATAACCAGTCCAGACCTTATTCATTTTGATAAACTTGAAGAATTCTTTATACGCAATAGCATTGTCATTGCCGATTATCAAAAATTTCTTCCCATACTCCATAAGCTGCGCAACATATTCGCGAAAGAGAGAGAATGGAGGATTGGTGCAAACTATATCTACTTCTTTAAGAAATTCTATACATTCGTCGCTTCGAAAATCACCAACTCCACGCAAAGGGGCGGCGATGTTTTTATTGTGCTTTAGTAAAAACTTTACGTCATCAAGATTTATCGCGCCATCTCCATCGGTATCCGGCACTTCGTTAATTTCAATTTTAAATGGCTCTTTGCCAGACGGCTTTAATCCTTCTACTTCAAACAACGGCAGTTGCCCACCGGCAATAGGCGATTTTATATAACTCGTAGTGATGAGTTTTTTCAATCCTAGTGCTTTAAAATTAGCAGCAAAATACTTAAAGAAATTGCTCTCGAAAGGGTCGTCGCAGTTGCAATACACAACCTTCCCGCGAAACTGATCTTTATAGTGTTTTAGTTCCTTTTCAATGTCAGCGAGTTGAGTGTAGAACTCATCATTCTTTACTTTTGCTGCTTTATTGAGACTTGAGTTTGATTTGGTTTGCATAACTATTTCAGAAGTTCATCCACCTTACTACATAAATTTGAGTTTAGCTTGAATTGGCCGTTTAAACAAACAGAATATTTCACTTGAAATTGACATATAAATCCGATATACTTGCTATCAGCTAAAAGCTGTCAGCCATAAGTTATTGCATTGGCCCTATCGTCTAACGGTTAGGACGGAAGCTTCTCAAGCTTTAAATCGGGGTTCGATTCCCCGTGGGGTCACAAAGTACATAAAAAGCGTGAACTGCTTCACGCTTTTTATGTACTTTGTGAAGACGGAAGTATGTTTCACTAGCAAGAGAAACAACTGAGTCCGGGGCTGGAAAATTCACTTTTGACGAAAAGTGAATTATTGTGGCTCACTCTCAATATTTGTGATCACTACGAAGTTCAACTAGTTCCAAAGTGGAACTAGTTGGTTAAGTGCATTCTTTGGAGATATGTGCATTTTTTGCACATTCCTTTTCCTTCAACTTGAGCCTGAAAAGAATCTTTACGCGTTGCTGGGTTATAGGACTCTCCTGCAAATATATATTACGCCCTCTGCAGTTGTTGCAAAAAAAGCAATAACTGTATTACAGTCTATATCGCCTACTCCTTTCTCGAACTATCCGGAAATTCCGGATGGCCTATATTTAGTATTCTGTGGGTATCTTTTAGTCTCTGACTGAAAGGGCATTACATCCTAGGGCTGCCCTTCATTTGGAGGGCAGTTTTTAGTATGTGTAAATCAGGCACACGCTAAAAACTTGCTACTTGACAAGTAGTTTCGGATACCTTAATCTAACAGTACATTCGGGATTTTCCCGCGACCGCCGCCCTTACGGGTGGCGGAACTTTTTTATTTATAGAGCTTCAAAAACCCCTCTTTCACTTTTTGAAAATCTGCATCATCTATTTGCCCAAGCTTGGAATAGACTCTCCGATAATCGATTGATCGTACTTGGTGCAAGCAAATATATTCATCAGTATCGGCGTGCTTGACATGAACGTACCATGAGCCAGACCGCTTCTGTGTAGTGATTGGAGCGATCAAATAGAAATTGTGCGACAATTTTTTAAGAATGATTGCTGGCCGTGTAAAATGTTCGCTTTTTCCGTTTATTTCTGAACCAATATTTTCTCCGATGCTTGCCCACCAAATATCACCTTCAGATACTAAGGGTGCTCTATGCTTTTTATTGTGCAATAACTCTTTTAGTTTAAACCATTCTGTAAATCGTTTGATTGCCGCGTGCATACTTAGAAAGATTTCTAATTAACCTAATTTCTCATTGACCTATGCAGTCTAGCCCGAATAGGGTTTTGATGCCCGACGGTACACCCAGACTCCAACAGCGATGATCATGACGGCGACAGGCCAAGTGAACGGAGTGATGATGACTCCCCCAATGACGATTGCGGATCCGAATGACTGCTGGAGAAAGCGTGCGTTTCTCCTCTCTTGCGATTCTTTCCACGCGTCTTCTTGGCGCGCAAGTAATCTTCCTTTTTCTTCCGGACGCGCCATCAACTCTTCTACTGTAAGTTCCATGCGCATACTTTGTGATCCTTTTACCAGTATGATGTCCCCTTCCATCACGGTTGCTTGTATCGCCTGCCCCGCAGACGTCGCATCCGAATATTCGTGAATATGCTCGGGAGGAAGAATGCCTTCTGCGCCCTTGGCAATAAAATGCGAGCGTGCGCCCACAAGATACAACTCATCGCAGATATTTGCGGCATGCTCCCCTACTTCCGTATGCGCATCAATTGCGAATGCGCCAAGTTCTAACATATCTCCAATTGCACAAATGGAACGACGTTTTTTTACTTCACGCAGTGCATCAAGTGCGGCGTGCACTGCGAGCGGCGAGGCGTTATACGTATCATCAAGAATGTGTGAACCTTTCAGTCCTTCAATCACTCGGAGCCTCCCGGGTGGTGGATCATAATTGCGGAGCGACTCGCTGATTGCCACGAGATTCATGCTACTTGCAATACCTACTGCGGCAGCGGCAAGCGCGTTATACACTTGCTGTTTGCCAATTGCGCCGTATAAGCGGACGGGAACAGCAGAGCCGTGATAATCAAGTTTGAAAATAATTCCGGATGGCACTTCCGCGCTTTCGTGCTCGTAGAGAAGCTTATACTCCGACGCGCGAACATCTGCGTCTTTATGAAATCCATAGGTGATAACGCTGCCTTTTGTTTTTTCGCCAAGCGCGCGCACCACTTCATCGTCGTAGTTAATAATCGCAACGTCATCTTTGGTTTGCTTGGAAAGTATCTTTGCTTTTTCGCGCACGAGCGCTTGTGCATTCTGAAAATTCTCTACATGCACCGGCGTATCTCCAATTGCGGTGATGACCGCAATGTGTGGACTCGCTAACTGCATGAGTCTTGCCATGTCGCCCGGCTTGTCGACTCCCATTTCGAGCACGAGGGTGCGTGGATAGCGCGGTAACCGAAACGCACGTACGGTAGCGCTCGCGATGGTGCGCGCCCATCCCACCCATGACGCATACGGACTTTCGAGTCCAAGAATGGTAAGTGGAAGCCCAAGTTCGCTGTTGTAACTTTTGGGGCTTTTCCAGATCTCCTGCTCGCTACCAAGGACGCACGCAATAGCCTCTTTGGTGCTTGTTTTGCCCACAGAACCGGTAATACCCACCACAATGGGGCTCCGGGCGCGGATGACGCGTCCAGCACAGAGCTCGAGATACCTGGTGATGAGGTGTTTGAATGCGTTTTTCATTGCGTTTGTCGATCGGGCGGTACCTGATAATACTGGAGCGCGTAGGACATAATTTCTTTAAACGGCGGAGTGAGTGTTTGAGACGAGAAGCCACCCCCAATGGGGCGCTCCATATAGAGTAACACGATGAATCTCGGGTTGGTTGCGGGCGCATATCCAAAAAATGAGTGCAGATTTTCATTGGTGTATCCCCGTCCGCTCGTACTCGCGATTTGTGCAGTTCCTGTTTTTGCCGCTACCGAATATCCTTCAATTTTTCCTTTACCCTGGAACAAGGCGTCGTCTACCACAGTGATGAGCATTTTATTTACATCATTTGCCGCCGCTTCGCCAAACACACGCGTGCCTGCTGTTTCTGTATGTTTGTCGACAGCGCCATCCGCGTGCCGCACTTCAGCGACAATATAGGGAGTTGGCTCAACGCCGTTGTTTGCAATAGTGGCAAGTGCACGCGCAAGACTAATCGGCGTCATGGCAATTCCTTGTCCGAACGATGCGGTCGCGTGTTCGAGTAATCGACTCGTGTTTAAGTTTTTGATATTGCCCGCCACATCTGGAAGCTCGATGCCCGTGCGTTCTCCAAAATTCAACTTTTTGAAATAAGAGCTGAATGTATTGATACCCATTTTTTCTACAAGAAAAATTACACCGGTATTCAGCGATTGGTTGAGTACTTCTTGCAGTGGAATAGTACCTCTCCCCTTTTTATCGTGGTTTTCTACTTTATACCCATCAATCATACGAAAACCCGCATCGAAATATGTATCCGTCGGACGTGCGGCTCCGGAATCAAATGCGGAAGCCATGGTGAGCGGCTTCATAACCGAGCCCATTTCGTATAGATTTTTAATATTGGGATTAATAAACGCCCCTACATTTTTAACATCCTGATATTCATTGGGATTAAAAATTGGACGCCCCGCCATCGCAAGAATTTTTCCGGTTCTTGGATCCATCACAATTGCACCCCCGCGCGTTGCTTGCCACTGCTCGAGTGTATGATCGAGCGCTTCTTCGGTATATGTTTGCAGTGCGGGATCGATGGTAAGAGTAACCGCGCTCTCCCCTGTGCCGAATGTCAGCCCACCACGAAACGATTCGAGTAGTGAAGAGGGTGCTTGCCCGCTTTCCTCTGCAAGCACTGTTTCAAATTCCTGCTCGATACCATATCTGCCAATACGCCCATCTTTGGAATCTCCGAGAAACCCCAGTACATGCGCAGCTAATGTGCCTCCGGGATAATATCGATCGGCAAGAGGCACAAATACGATGCCAGCGGGCGCACGCGCTTCGAGAGAGCGGTATTGCTCTTCGGATATTTTAGACGCAATCATTTCAAACGGGTCTGTGGGATCATTTGTTTTAGTGGCAAATTCAGCGCGGGTCAGCTTAAATTCGGTAGATAAAAACTCATACACCGCTTGTGGATCGAGGATTTTTCGAGAATCTATTGCTACGGTATAGAAGATTGCTTCGGTTGCGGCGAGAAAGAGTCCGTCGCGTCCTTGAAAAAAAATATCCCCGCGCTTGATGGCGGTTTCTTTAGGCGCACCCGTAGCCGCCTGAGCGCGATAGATGTCATTCTTGGCAATCTGCAGAACACCCAGTTTACATGTGATTCCAAGGAAAATCAGAATGATCAACCACTGAAGTATGCGCAGTCGTTTCGTCGCTTCCATGTTGTGTTATGTTATCGTCCCCGAGGAGCGAGTGCCACTCCTGCGCTTCCGTTTCTATACGCGAATGACGGAGCTTCCTCTGCGAGCAACGCCCCGGAAGAAATGAGCGCGCGATTTTCACGACTGACTGCAGAGAGATATTCGGCCGTCAGTGACGTCACCTCTGATTCTAACTCTTTATTTTCTTGCGTTAATTTTCCCACCGTGTTTGCCGCGCTCATACGACGCTCAACAAGTCCCAACCAACCGGCGATTAATACAATAATCGCGATTCCAATAAATATATGTACTCGTGACATACGGTGCATCATATTGTGCGCTCCCAAACTCGTAATTGCGCGGACCGTGCGCTTGGATTAATTCTTGTTTCTTCTTTAGTTGGCTTGACTGCGTGCGACGTGACCGATGCACCATTTTCACGACTTGCGAATGTGTGTTTGACGAGTTTGTGCTCGAGCGAATGATACGAAAGTGCGAGCACACGCCCACCCACCGCAACAGTTGAACACGCTACTTCAAGTCCTGTGCGCATGGTATCGAGCTCACGGTTGACGGCAATGCGAAACGCCTGGAAGGTTCGCGTTGCAAAATGTGTTTTTCCGCGCCGATACCATGCTGGTACTCCCGAGCGAACCGCTTCGACAAGCTGGTCCGTCGTGATAATGAGCGCACTTTTTCGATCACGCACTATCGCCTTGGCTATGCCTCTGGCATAGCGTTCTTCGCCGAATCTCCCGATGAGATCAGCTAGACGATCTGCGGGGTAGGTGTTAATGATGTGTGCAGCAGTCTCGCCGTTCGATGCGTCAAAACGCATGTCTAGTGGTTCGGTTTTCATAAAAGTAAATCCGCGCTTTGAATCAGAAAAATGAAACATGTTCACACCAAAATCAAAGAGCACCCCGTGCACTTCTTTCATGCCTACGGCACTCGCCATTTCCTGCATATCTTCGTAACTACCATGTTTGAGTTCGAGACATTCTGCGCGCGGAGCAAGTTGAAATAATGCAGCATCACGTTCAATACCAAGTACACGACCATTGGGGCGGACACCTGCTAATATCGCCGTAGCGTGTCCTCCTGAACCGTATGTTGCGTCAATAATGTTCATATTTGGCTGTATGTTGAGGTACTCAAGCACTTCGGACACCATGACAGGGTTGTGTGCGCGCGGGGTCATATTAGTACACGCCTTCTGACCCTAATTCTTCGGCAAGTTCGTCGGCACGTTCCGTGACTAATGTGCGATAGGTGTGCCACGCATCTTTCGCCCATATCTCGGCTCTCGTATACACTCCGGTCACTACCACCTCCCCTTTCAGTCCCGCATACACCGCGAGATGTTCCGGAATGAGCACACGCCCCAAGGTATCAAGTTCAACTTCTTCTGCGCCTGCGAGCATCATGCGCACAAATTGTCTCGTCTTTGTTCGGCCCATAGAAAGCTCGGAGAGTTTTCCTGCAATCATTTGCCATTGCGACTGCGTGTAGAGAAATAAACAGGTATCGAGTCCACGCGTGATGATGAGACGCTCCCCAAACACCTTGCGCATTTTTGCGGGAATTGAAACTCTGCGCTTTGGATCCATCCGATGGAGATACTCTCCGATCAACATATGAAAATAAGGTTATGCACAGTTTATTCCACTTCTTCCCACTTGCTATATAGTCTATACCACTCACGAATATACGCATGGGTTTTATATATAAACGTGTGCATAAATGCTTGCCTCGCAAGGAAGGCTCCGTAAGGCAAAACCAAATTTGACGACTTGTGGAGCTGGTGCTATGTTCACGCTCAGATTGCCGTGTGGAGGGGCTTATGTCGCATCGCAGCGCGTCTCGACGGTTCATTGCTACGCTTGCTTCGCAACCCCGATGTCAGTGGTGTCGGCACGTTGTATACGCATACGAAAACCACTGCGCGAAATGCGGAAAAAAGAATGATGCATTCGTGCATAAAGAATTTGTCGCAGAGCGCGGAGAGACACTTGCGAGTGCGCTCGCACGGTGTCAAAAAAGTCACGTAAGAGACATCACCATTCTTTCTGTGCTCCGGGTCGATCGTCTGGACTATGCATACTGCGAAGATTGCGGAACGTACTTTCTGAGATACCGCGCGAACTGAATGGGAAGGAGTAGAGCGAATGAGCAAACTCAAGGACGAACAGTTCTACGATGGGGCTACTAAGAACAACGCGTCGGAAACAGCAAGTGAACGTTGTGCGGCTTGTGGGATTTGGACACCCGTACATCGCAACTACTGCATTCAGTGTAGGGAAAAAAATAATAATTTCTCCCCAGAGGCGTTTTGTGAGCAGTTTGGAATGACGATCGAGGCCGCACAGGCGGATTGTGCCCGAGAACACGCGATGATCAGAATGTTTCTTGAGGAGTTTATCGAGGACTTCCCGTTTTGCGACCAATGCGGAGATCGCATCAAAACAACGCCGCTGGCTACGAAGTAGCCAGCGGTTTCTCTTTACACTTATTAACCAAAATGATACGTTCACGCAGAGGTCTTTTATTGGAGGTTAGCATGCAGAGGAAGGATGAGTCGTTAGAGGAGTACGAAGAAAGGGTTGTGCTTATGATGCACACGATGAAGCCGGAAGATGTCCCTGAGGATGATAAATTCTACTATCTTCTGGTACTTGCACCTCTTTGTTCCTGTGGGGAGAAAATATTCACAAATGTTCGTCACTGCATGATTTGTGGTGCGCTAAACCCTAAATTCAGTGCAAAACACTTTGAAGTGCGCACGGGCTATACAATTGAGCATGCTAATTCGTTATGTAGCGACTTTCAGCACGCTACGACTACGCTCTACAGCACGAAAGAGTGTGTGGAAATCTTCCATTACTGTTCGGTATGTGGCGCGAGATACTCGGGCACACTAACTGAGCAATAGGTCCAACAGACAGTCACGTAGCGAACAACCGCCGTCCCAATGCACATTGAGACGGCGGATCTTTTTTTATTTCATAGACATACCCTTGAGGTTTGGCTTGCAAAAAGTCTGGTTACGTGGTATAAGTGTAGTAAAATAAAGTTCCACCAAAATGGAGGTGAGTAGATGGGCTCAATACGGATCCATACGTATCTTCGCGGAAAGAATACTTCGACGATCAATATTCCGAGAGAAGAAATCAATGCACTCTTGTGGCTTGGTGACCTTCGAGAGTCGTTGCATGATGTCGACCCAAGAGATCGCCGTGCGATCTGCATATTCGACGGCACACTACTGCAAGACGGAATTTCCCATGGCTCGATGGTGTTAGGGGTTGAGAGTGCCTCTCCAATCGAGACGCCCTTTGATCAGACAAGTAAAAGTGGCGATCATTTCCAATTGCGAAAATTGGGGGGAAGCCAAATGGCATCTGTTCGGATAGGAAGAATCGCGCTAGCACTGGTAAAGGGCCTGCACGTCGTCCAGAGATACGACGATAGATCACTCCGGAAAATCTACACGGTGATCAAAGTGGAGAACAAGCACCCTGGTAGAAAGGGCGGCCCCCTATCCCCTTTTGAAGTCACATGGATGAATTCGTCGTGGTGAACGAACAGTAAATTTTGCAAACAAACCGCCCTGAGCAGAGTCGAAGGGCGGTTTTTCTTTTCTTGTTTTGATATCTATTTTTCTTGCGCTTCCTCCCCTTCTTTCTTGGTGCGCAGTAGTGGGAAGAGAATCACTTCGCGCACGTTATGCGTATCGGTTAGGAGTTGGACAAAGCG
>CAYHYZ010000015.1:11916-16678 GCA_964360995.1 uncultured Candidatus Saccharibacteria bacterium | reverse complement strand
CACTCACGACTTCAATATCTGCAGGATTGTAATTGTAGTCAGTGGGAGTGGTGAAATTAGATACAGATACACCACATGCTTGAGTATTATTTTGTTCAAGCGTGACTGCTCCAGCCGGTGTTACCGTAATATTCCCATCATCACTTTCGTATTTTGTTGCGTCACTCCAAATGGCTTGCCCAGCTCCTCCAATCCAATTCGTTTGTGTCCAATACGCTGACGCCCAATTAGTGAGTAGCGTGGACGCGCTCACCACACGCTCACTCGCCCCAGTCCCCCACGATACTTCTGCAGTCAGTGATTTTGCGTGAGGATCTGTGTACGCGCCGGGACATACGGTTATCTCATGGGTTGCATCTCGACACACCGACGAAAAAAATACACGGCGCGTAAATTCGTCGATGATCTCCGAAGTATTTTCTCCAAGGAGCGTCCAATTATCCCCAACAAGAGAGAGACCCGACGTCGCTATAGTAAATTCATTCCATGCGCGATCCTGCATGGTGCGCACCGCAGAGAATGCTTCCTCGGCGTATGCCTCGGCACGAATTAGTGGTGTGGTAACTACGCTCACATCAAGTCCCGTGGCCGCAAGTGATGCGACGGCGCTTGCAATAACGCCAAAAATAGCAATGGCGAGTACTAATTCCAAAAGTCCCACTCCAAGATTACGGGGCATATCGTACAAATCCGGTAGATAATAATTCAAGAATTTGTGTTTCTCCTCCCGTGGTCACAGCGATGGTACGGTCAGTCGTAGTGCCGACCGATCCAGAAAAATGCATATCGCTCACTGGCGGCGTCATAAGTACTGCAGCACCAGCTTCCAGCATTTCTATTTGATCAAACGTGCTATTGCGCGAAATGAATGTCGCACCTCGATACAGCGTGAGCGTGACCGGTGAGGCCGCTGTATCTATATATACACCGTGGGACACGCCACCTACATTACCTCTTGAACGAGATCGTGCTTCTCGTAGTGCGTCTCGTACTGCATCGGACGAGCTCTCACTCCGTGCGGTGTCATACGAGCGCGTCAGTAACGGTAACAGCACCGCGCTTGTGGCAACAAGTAAGCCAATAACGAGCATGGTTTCTATCACGCCAACACCCGATTCACGCGGCGCCGAATGAGTATGCTGCACGCGCCGCATATTACCTTTTAAGATTTCCGGTAATTTCGTAGATAGGTGAAATGATGGAAAGCGCTAAGAATACTACCACTCCTCCCATCACCAGCAGCAGCAACGGCTCTACCATGCTCGCCAGGGACTTTGTTGCCGTATCAACATCGGCTTCATAGAATTCCGCGAGATATGTCAGCGTATTCTCATATGCGCCCGCACTTTCTCCTACGTGAATCATATTAGTTACGAGTGGGGGAAATAATTTTGGATACGAGGCGAGTGCTTGAGAAAGTGGCTCTCCACCGCGCGCACGATCTCGTGTACGTCGAATGGCGCGGCGATAATACACGTTCGTGGCGTTTGTCTCCGCAATTTGGAGCGCCTCATCAACAGTGAGGCCACTTTTTAATAGCATTGCGGACGTGCGAGAAAATCTTGCAATATGTGAAGATACCACCACTCTACGAATGACTGGGATCATCAATGCAAGTCCACCGGTGATAGGGCGCATAAATGAACGCGTGACCAATATGGAAAATGTGATGAGGCCAATAAAGAGACCCGCAAATAAAATTGTTCCATGTGCGTCAATAATATCTGTCATCCACAGAAGTGCTCGCGTACTCGCGGGAAGTTCTACTCGGAGACCACGGAAAATCGGAGTAATTTTTGGTAGTACAAAAAATGTGATCACGAGCCCAAGTACCACTGCTGCCACCAGCACGATGAGCGGATAGAGCATTGCTCCAAGTACTTTTGCCTTCATTTCTCGTTCCTTCTCCAAGCTCACCGCTAAATTTTCTAAATTTTCTACCAAAGTACCAGAGGACTCCCCCGCACGCACCGCAGACACAATATGCGGAGAAAATGATTTTGGATGCGCGTGCATGGCTTGCTCAAGCGTGCGTCCAGATTCCACTGCAGTCCCAACGCTCATAAGTACCCGACGAAATCCCCCGCGTGAAGCACTAGAAACTACATGCATTGCCTCGGTGACGGACATGCCGGATTTCAACATCACCGCAAGGTGCTTGGAAAGTACCGCGAGATCTGCGAGTCGTGCTTTTGTTTCAAATATCACCATGAAAATTATTCTCTAATGACGCGCAACACTTCATCAAGCGTTGTGAGTCCAGACATGACTTTTTCAACTCCATCATCAAGCATCGTGCGCATCCCACCTGCGCGCGCCAAACTAGCAAGCTCGCTCGATGATACCCGCTTCATAATTCCTTCTTTAATGGGGTCCGTGAGATCCAATAATTCAAAAATACCAATACGACCATTATACCCTGATTTATGACATACCGCGCACCCTTTTCCGTGAAATACTGTCAGTCCCTTGAGCGTGTCTTTCCCAAGCAAATGAAAAGCTTCTGCGAGTCGGTGGTCGTCAGTAATACTTGATTCCTCCGCTTCGGTGAGTTCGTGCGACTCCCTACAATGCGTGCATATTTTTCGCACTAATCGCTGCGCAATCACCAGTCGCACCGTGGATGCAACAAGGAATGGCTCAACACCCATTTCAAGAAATCGAGGAAGTGTGGTTGCGGCGTCGTTGGCATGTAGTGTAGAGAGCACTAAGTGTCCAGTCATAGCAGAATTAATGGCGATACTTGCGGTATCTTCATCGCGAATTTCTCCCACTAAAATAATGTCCGGGTCTTGTCGTACAATCGCACGCAGTCCTTCGGCAAAGGTGAGATTTGTTTTTGAGTTCACTTGAATTTGTGACACTCCCTCCAAATCGTACTCCACGGGATCTTCAATACTGGCAATGTGCACGTCTGGCTTATTCAGCACCTTGAGAATTGCATACACTGTCGTCGTTTTTCCACTACCCGTTGGCCCAGTGACGAGGAGCATTCCGTGCGGATGCATCATGCCACGCTGTAGTTGATCCATGTGCGCCTCTGAAAACCCAAGATCACGGATGCTATATCTACGACTCCGAGCAGAGAGTAGTCGCATGACAGTATTTTCGCCGTGCGTCACCGGGACAATAGAAACACGCACGTCGATGTTTTCACCGCTTACCGGATATTGAAATTTACCGTCTTGCGATGCACGGTGCTCATCGGTGCGCAAACGCGCAAGTACTTTAATGCGCGTCACAATAGGATCCATGAGTTCTTTCGGCAACTGTAATACCGCATGCATCACGCCGTCCACACGAAATCGCACAATGACACGCTCTTCCATAGGCTCAATGTGCACGTCTGAAGCGCGATTGCGGTATCCGTGCTCCACGAGCACATTAACAAGCCCAATCACAGCTGCATCGCGCTCTTCGGCAGGTAATTTTTCATTATCAAATTTTGTTTTTAACTCTTGATACGCCGCGTCTATTCCCTCTTCAAATTGTGCGAGCGCATCAACAAATGCACGACGAGTCATCGCATATACCTGCACCTTGTGGCCTAGTTTTTTTTCTACCAAACGAATAGTGTCTCCGTCAGATGGATCAATCATTCCCACCTTCAATCCATCTGCTTCGAGCGCGAATCCAAGAATCCCTTTCGCGCGACTCATTACCTCAGGAATAGATTCATATGCTCTACGGTCTACCGCTTGTTGGCGTAGATTCACAAACGGTACTTCATAAAAATTAGCGACAAGTTGCCCGAGCTGATCATCAGAAATTAAATCGCGCTCAATGAGTATTTCATCAAGCGGATGTGTTGATTTTTTTGCGTCTTCGGTAGCGGCAGTAAAATCCTCCAGGCTCACAAAGCCGGGGTCAACAAGAAGTAACCGATATTGTTGTGGCGTCAACATGAATACCTGCTACGCCTAGTATATCACGACGACTGTCTATAAAAACAAAATACCCCCGTTGTGGGGGGTATTTTGAGCACTGCAAAATTATTTCTGCATTGGGCGAGCGAGATCGACGGTCAATTTGCGACCTTCGAACTCCTTGCCGTGCCAGAGATCAATTGCAGCACGAGCTTCGTCTTCAGAACTCATCTCCACAAAGCCGAAGCCCTTGGATCGACCGCTCATGCGATCTTTGATGATGACAGCAGACTGAACTGTTCCTGCAGAGGCAAAAGCCTGTGCGAGCGCATCTTCAGACGTGTTGTACGGGATTCCTCCGACGTATAACTTGTTGTTCATGTGTATCGTATTCACTAATGCGCAAAGGCGACCTGAACTCTCGATCGCCCCTACGCACAGTAGTACACAATCGAGACCCTTACGTTTACGAGGATTATTATACACAATCCCCTGGAAAATGCAAGAGGGGTCTTGGGGAGCCTGCGTGTGAGGTATATACTACTTTCATAATGGATGACGGAAATTGATCTCACTATGAATCTCGATACCGTTCTGAAAGCAGATATCTTCTTCGTGATTGCCGCGGTTTCATTTGTCATTCTGACAGGAGCGATGGTATTTCTGACCATGCGCCTCATGCGCATTCTTGCACTTGCCGAGGATATCATGACCCGTATTAAGCACGAAGTAGGATCTATTTCTCGAGATGTTTCGTCCGTACGAGACGCGGTAAAAGAAAAAACCGCAAGCATTGCATCTCTCATGGAATCGATACTTGCCGTAGTAACACTGCAAAAAGTACGAAAGTCTCGAAAGAAAAAATCGTCGGAGTAACCTGCGATTTTTTTATCATT
>CAYHYZ010000015.1:0-11906 GCA_964360995.1 uncultured Candidatus Saccharibacteria bacterium | reverse complement strand
GCATTTTCTCGCTCGCACTCCCTGCCAGCTATCAGCTAAAATCTACCAGCTTCCGCCAGCTGGCGGATTACTGATCCATAGTGCCTACGAGCGTCACACGTAGATCAAGAATGTGCTTTTTTGTTTCTGCAATTTCTTCATGAGTGGCCCCGTAGTATATCGCCTCTTCAATGCGCTTTAACCCTTCATCCAAGTGATCAATCGCAATGTTCACCGGATCATGGAATCGTGGGGTACTTGCGCTCATAATATGGCCGTCGCGCATTGCCACTGCCTTTGCTTGCTCTAGCAGTTCTTCTGCAACCGTGATATGGCGCTTCACCAGCTCTTCATCGCGCGCTCTCATGCTATTCAAGCAACATTAGTGCGTACATCGCGCCAACGCCAACAGCGATGGCAATCATTTGCAATATCGAAGAAAGCACGGTGGGCCTTTTATGAAGTTCTGGGACTAAATCCGAACTTGCGATATAAATAAAAACCCCAGCAGAAAATGGGACGAGATATCCAAATACACCCTGGATTGCGTCGCCAAGGAGTAGTACAGTGAGCGTGCCCAGCACTGCAAAAAAAGCAGAGTATAAATTAAACATCAGTGCGCGTGCACGTGAATATCCCGCATACAGTAAAATCCCAAAATCCCCAATTTCCTGAGGAATTTCATGAAATATGATGGCAACGGTTGACGCAATACCTGTTGGAATATTGATGAGAAAACTTGCCGCAATAATCACGCCATCAAAATAGTTGTGTACACTATCGGCGATGAGTACCAGGCGGCCTACCGGCTTTATTGTTGCCATCGGCGTTCCCCCCGTTTCGGACAGTTCAATGCGCGCATCCGGCTTATACTCTGTTTCATCATGATGATGGTGGTGGTGGTGACCAAGTACTTTTTCGAGCACAAAAAAAGTCATCATGCCAGCGATGACAAATAAGCCTGTGGTATTAATATCCATTCCGTTTTCTACTGCTTCAGGAATGAGATGAAAAAATGCGTCTCCTACAAGCGCTCCAATGGCGAGCGCAACAAGCACAATAATAAGGTGATGCAACACCCCCTTGCGAACGGATATGAGCGCGGCGCCAATGAGCGAAATTAAACTGACAATGAGTACACTGGAAAGTGAGTATATATAAATATCAATCATGTCGATTCATTTATACGAGCAGTATAGCGCACTTTTTATGCTTCTAAAACAAACCCCCGCCACGCGTATGCATGGCGGGGATGTAAAACCCACAACGATTAGATACTCAGCAGCGTTGTGAATGCGGCCTCTGAACTGGTTGCAGTATTCCCAGCTGAGTCCTTCGACACTACTAAGTAGTAGTACGTGGTGCTTGCGGTAAGACCCGTAAGTCCAAGCGAGTGTGAAGTCACGAGACTACTGTTCGTCATCGTCGGCGTACTGCCGCCCGCAACAACCGGAGTGGTTGTTGAGTACCACACGGTGCTGTCCGCAGCTTCGTTGGTAGTCCAGAGAATTGATGTCGCCGCGGCGGTCGTACTCGATGCCGTTACGCTACTGATCACTGGGGGTACGGTATCTATGGTGGTCACCGACTGTTCAGAACTGGTCGCGGTGTTACCGGAACCATCCTGAGACACGACCAAGAAGTAATAGGTCGTTCCTGGTGTGAGCCCAGAGAGATTAATCGTGTGTGTGGTGCCAGTGCTTCCTTCTGTCGCGGTGGAAGCAGTTGCAAGTACCACAGGACTCGTTGTTCCGTATACAATTTTTCCGTCTGCGCTTTCATTCGTATTCCAGCTGACTGAAGCGCCAGTGTTTGTAATATTACTCTTTTGGATATTCGAGATCACTGGCGGCGTTACGTCAGATGATGACGACGTCGTAAACGATTGTTGTGAGCTCGTTGCAGTATTCCCTGACGCATCAGAGGATACAACAAGATAGAAATATGTCGTGCCCTGCGTAAGCCCTGAGAGGCTGACTGAATGCGACGAAGACTTTCCGCTCTGTGCTGCAGTAGAGGTGGTTGATGCAATCACTACTGGATTTGATGTTGAATACCACACCTTTCCAGTTGCAGACTCACTGGTGTTCCAAATAATTTTTGCAGCAACACCTGTGACGTTCGTCGCCTGAAGATCCTTAATTACCGGAGCCGATGTGTCTGGTGTTGTCGTTCCGTTATTATCATCATCGTCGTCATCGTCCTTTTTGCATGAACCCGTCAGCCCATATTTTTTTGCGATACCGCAGGGAAGTATTGTATTTCCATCCCGGAAAAGCCCTGGAGGAATATTGCCTGAATTTCCGGCACCATTGCCAAACTTGTCCTCAAACTTCTGAGCCATTTTTGCAAATTTCTCTGCCCAATGCTCTTTCATTTTTTGGCGCGTCCGGGGACCAACTTCTCCCACCGCGTCAATACCGTATTTGCGCTGATAGCGTTGCACCGCACGCATCGTGAGCATGCCATAATATCCAGTGATGAGCTGTTCTGGGTACACGTCTGGATCCGAAGCGAGAAGCTCTTGGAGCTGCTTCACATCATCTCCGGTCATACCAACACCTAACTGACGCGCAATTTTAAGTTCTTCGCGTGTTTGCTGTAATTCCTGATTCGTATTTTTCACCTCACCTCTGAGCGTCGCAATCTGATCTTGCAACTGCTTAATTTGTGATTGCAACTGTGTAATCAGCTGCTGGAGGTCAGCCCCCGTTGTTGTGCCTGTGTTTGCCAATGTCGCCATTGGAGAGGCAAAAAGCACGGAAAGCCCAATGATGCCCGAGAGTAATGATTGTTTCATATACAAATTAAACCAGTAATGGTGATTTCCCTAACTGATACTGACGATACACTTCCAAAAGTATAACACTAAATACCCCCGGAAACCCAAATATTTGACGAATCAGTGCATATATGGTACGCTTGGCATAAATTCGATCTCCGGGGAACATCTATGGCAATAATCATTGGAGTGGCTCTTTCAGTGGGAATAATCGCATTACTGTTGTTTGTATACCGCGAGAAAACGGTTCCTGCTGCGCTCAATGCGCTGTGGGCTCCGCTCTGCATGACCTGCGGTGCGACAGTGAGTCTCATTCCCGGGTACGAGGCTGCCTTCTGGGCATACAGACACGGGCACTATGTGCTTTCGTATCTGTTGTTCCTGGAATTTGTGGCCATATCGGTCATTATACTCGCCATCATGTACCTCATGCTGCGCAAGGGTCTTGTGTCTGCGTTGAGAGGACTGAGCGAGCACGAGCGAGCGATGCAGCGATTTCAAAAGCGATTACAAGAACAGGCGCCGTCATCTGGATGATGCGGCGCCCTTTTTATTACTGTTTCATCCAGTGTGGCACGTACCAAGCCCTCTTTTATGTAAATATTGCTGGTGATATCCTTCTGCGGGCCAGAAATTTTTATAATCTGCTACTCGTGTCGAAATGTGAGTTGAATATTTCCCCGACGCATCAAGTTTCTCAATATATACTTCAGCACTACTGCGCTCATCACGGGTATGCACAAAAATGACAGAATGATATTGTTCCCCCACGTCCGGCCCCTGCCTGTCTATCTGGGTAGGGTCATGATTCTTAAAAAATAATTGCAGCAAATCATTGAACGTAACCATACGTGGATCGTACATTACTTCCACTGTTTCAATATGCCCAGTACCCCCCGCGCATACTTGCTCGTATGTTGGGTGATCAACGTGTCCACCTGCATATCCCACTCGCGTGCCGATTATGCCTGGTCGCGCCCTAAATACCTCCTCCACACCCCAAAAACACCCGGCGCCAAAATACGCCGTACATGTATCGGGCATCGACATATTATTTCTTCGTATTGAAATATTCAGGAGACATCGAGCGAATTTTTACCTCGAGCTTCTTTTTTTCCTCAACACCTTTTGTCTTAGAAATACGTATTTTCAGCGCGGCAATTTTCTTACGACGCTGTTGCTTCATCTTGATCGTCCCTGCTCTTTTACTTCGGTTTACTTTACTCATATTAGTTCAGTACCAAGATACGATAGTTGAGAATACCCGCAATTGCAACCCACGCGACATACGGAACCATCAAGAGTGCGGCAAGGCGCACCTGTTGCCATCCAAGTATCAAAATGAATATATTCGTCAGTTCCAGCATCACAAGAATAAATAGAGCAAATCCCGGACTCTGCATTGCAAAAAAAGCATAGCTCCAACTTGCGTTCAGTACCGCGTTCAGCAACAGCAAGCCCAGAATCATACATGCCGCACACCCAACTCCGGTACGAGGAACATTATTCCAAATGTATATTGCAAAAACTGTGGTGAGAATATAGATTGTCGCCCACATGAGCCCAATAAACTCTCCGTTGGGCGTCCACGACGGCTTCATCAGTGAAAAAAACCATGAAAGACCCTGTTCGGTAAACATTTTTCCAAACAGCGCGACCGTGACAGTGATCAAAGGGGGAACAATAAAACTCCACTTCATGATGTGTATTGATTATGTTAATCCTGCCTCATTCGCAATTTCTCGAAGTCGCTCATATTTTGCCGCTCGTTCTTTCTGTATGGGCGCACCAAGTTTAAACCCATCGGCGCGAAGCCCAATCGCAATATCCGCAATCGCAGTGTCCATCGTCTCTCCAGATCGGTGCGACACCACCACAAACCACCCCCATGACTTCGCAAGCTTCACTGCCTCAATTGTTTCGGTCAGCGTACCAATTTGATTAGGCTTAATAATGATGCCGTTGATTGCGCTCTCTTCGTGTGCGCGTTTCATCAAATCTACATTAGTGGTGGTCAAATCATCTCCCACAATGTGTATGTGATTTCCAGCGATCCGATTAAGGTCTGCAAACTGAGAATGCTGATCTTCAGAAAATGGATCTTCGATGTACACGAGTTGAAATCGCTCAATGAGTTCCAAATAGAGGCGCTTGAGTTCATCTGGCCTCATATCAATGTTGGATGCCGCCGCATCTATGCCAAATCGAATGTTCGTGACTTCATTTTCTTGCAATACAGCATCGCGAAGCACCGAAAATGGTTCGTACGGATCAACAAAATCTGCCCAAAATCCACCTTCATCTCCTACGTGCACACCAGATCTGCCAAACTGGTGAAGCAAAATTTGCTCAACGCGATTATAAATGTGCTTCACCGATGAAATAGCATGAGTAAGCGAAGAGTGTGTCGGAATAATTAAATGCTCCTGAATGACTAGCTTTCCTTCTGCGTGCACTCCCCCTTCTATCATGTTCACGAGTAGCCGTGGAATTTCGAGTCGCATACGCGACATTTCCGCTACTTCCGCAAGATGTTTCCAAAGTGGAATTTTTTGATCAACGGCGGATGCGCGCGCAACCGCAAGTGACACTGCAAGCGTCGTGTTGCCTCCGATGACGGATTTATCTGTAGACGCGTCAAGCTTCAAGAGCGCTTGGTCTACTTCGCGTTGACATTTTGCTTCAATCCCCTTCATTGCAGAAAACACTTGCGTGGCGATCACCTCAATCGCCTTTGGCACTGCGATTTCCACAACCTCGGTTCCTCCCTTACTTTTTCCATGAGGAACCGACGCGCTGGCGCGGATACCATTTTCAAGCACCACTTCAACTTCGAGAGTAGGCTCTCCGCGCGAATCTGTTATCTGCCTTCCAGAGATGTGCGATATCGCGCTCATGAGACAATATTGATTGGACTCCGATGAAAAAATGCTTTGATATTTTGCGCAGTAGTACGAAAAATTCTTTTGCGCGCTTCGATCGTATTAAATGCATTGTGCGGGGTAATAATCACATTAGGCAATTCCATTAAAATATGATTAGCAAGTACCGTACGTAGCTCTTTCTCACTTGGGTGGCCACCAAACATGAACGCAATTTCATCCTGCACTCCCCCTTCTTCCTCAAGCACATCAAGCCCTACCCCACCAATGACTCCGCTACGCAAGCCCTCTACCATTGCTTCGGTATCGATAATACCTCCGCGACTCGTGTTAATAATAACTGCTCCTTTTTTCATATGCGAAATAAATTCACGATTGATGAGATGGTGTGTTTCTTTTAAATATGGCACGTGGAGCGTAATGACATCACTATACTCTGCCAGTTCACGAAGACTCATATACGTAAAATCAGATTGCTTGGCAAAGTCATGATTTGGCTGAGGATCATATGCAATAACCTTCATACTAAATCCACGCGCCATCGCAATTGCGTGCCTCCCAATACGCCCGGTACCAATCACACCGATAGTCTTCCCGTGTAAATCAAACCCCTCAAGACCATCGTATGAAAATAGTCCTTGTGTTTTCACTCTGGTCACTGCGGGATATATGCGCCGCGAAAGGGTAAGGAGCAGTGCAAATGCAAACTCCGCCACCGTGTGTTCTCCATATGATGGAACATTTGTCACCACAATTCCCTTTTCTTTCGCTGCTACAAGATCAATGTGATCATATCCGGTGCTGCGCGTCACAATCATTTTGACACTCGGCAACCTGGCAATCACTTCTTTTGTGACACGCGAATTCACAAATACCGACATGACTTCGAGATCCTTATCTGTAGGAATACGCTCGGGTGATACGGGGTCAAGTACAAAACGCGCCTCGTCCATGACGCCTTCCAGATCTAACGCTTCGCGAATCATCTCCTCATCGCGCTCCTTAATGCCAAAAAAACCTATGGCCATACTTCTATTGTATCAGACCGACCAGCGATCGCGCTCTTCTTTTGCAACAATGAGTGTAGTGGAGATCACGGTGTCTGGGTTGAGTGACATACTCTCAATACCGGCCTCAACTAAGAACCGCGCAAAATCAGGGTGATCAGAGGGCGCTTGCCCGCAAATGCCAATGTATTTTCGACGTGAGCGACAGCGATCTATCACGGTACGCACCATTTCTTTCACTGCAGGATTTTGTTCATCTGCGACATGGCTCACGATTCCAGAATCGCGGTCCAACCCAAGCACTAGCTGAGTAAGATCATTCGATCCAATCGACATACCATCAAATAAATCGAGGAAACGATCGGCGAGCAAAATGTTTGAAGGGATTTCACACATCACGTACACAGGCACCGGCTCCCCCGTTGTAGAGTGTCCTCGCTTTGCGGCGTGTCGAGATACCAGCCCACCTTCCGCCATTGTCATCAGGACGCGCTCGCCTTCTTCGGGCGTGCGGCAAAACGGCACCATTGGAATTACGTTCGTCAGTCCCATATCATTCCGAACACGCGCAATCGCTTTGCATTCAAGCATGAATGCCGCTTTGAATTTTTCGTCGTAGTAGCGCGATGCTCCACGCCACCCAAGCATTGGATTTTCTTCACGCGGCTCATATTCCTCTCCGCCAAGCAACGTGCGATATTCATTTGTTTTAAAATCACTAAATCGCACAATCACATGGTATGGCGCGAATGCGAGCCCTATGCGCGCAATACCATATACGAGCTGATCGACATAATAGTCCACCGGGTCATTCCATCCTGCGCAGCGTTCCCGTATGGCATCTTGTAATTTCTTTGGCTGCTTCTTAAAATTGAGCAACGCTAACGGATGCATGCCGATCGTGGAGGCAATAATAAACTCTTCACGCGCAAGTCCCACACCTTGATGTGGTAAAAAAGATTTATCAAATGCCGTCTCTGGAGTGGCAATATTGATCATAATCTTTGTTTTTGTTTTAGGGATCTCCTTCACATCTCGCTCCTCTACTTTAAATGCGAGCGTACCACGAAACACCAGTCCTTCGCTTCCCGAGGTATCAACAGTGAGTGCATCTCCCGTTTTTATTGTCTTTGTCGCGTTCTCAGTGCCTACGACCGCGGGAATACCCAGCTCACGACTCACGATTGCAGCATGACTGGTGCGCCCTCCTTTGTCGGTTACAATTGCAGACGCAATTTTCATAATTGGCTCCCAATCGGGATCCGTCATGTCCGTCACCAGTATCTCTCCTTTCTTAAACGCATTAATATCCTTCACGTCCATAATGACGCGCGCTTTTCCAGTCGCAATTTTACTGCCCACGGACGCTCCTCTCACAATCGGTTCCCCCGCACCTGTGCGAGTGTACTCAACTATTTTTGAGTAATCGCGCTCACTATGCACTGTTTCTGGTCTGGCCTGTACAATAAATAACTCCTTCGTCACGCCGTCACGCGCCCATTCAATATCCATCGGAGTCCACTTCCCAGCGCGAGCACTGTAATGTTCTTCAATGATTACGCCCCACAACGCCAGCGTTTTGACTTCCGTATCAGAAAGTACAAATGCCGATCGCTCCGCAGGAGTGGTAGATACAATCTTTGTGCGATGAATACCTTTCTTCGCTCCCCCATAAATCATTTTCTGTTTTTTCACTCCGAGTTTTTTTCCGACAAACGGAAGCGCTGATTTTTTAAGTAGCGACTTCCCAATAAAATGCTCATCGGGGGTCACTTGCCCTTGCACAATCATTTCGCCAAGCCCCCACACCGCATTAATAAGCACGACGTCACGAAACCCCGACTCAGTATCGAGCGTAAACATCACGCCCGACGCCCCACTATCCGAGCGCACCATGCGTTGCACCGCAACGGACAGTGCAATACTCAAATGATCAAACTTTTTGTCTACGCGGTATGAAATTGCGCGGTTCGTAAATAGCGAAGCCATGGCGGACTTTACTGCATCTATGACATCATTTGCTCCCCGAATTCCCAAAAATGTTTCGTGCTCTCCGGCAAAACTCGCTCCCGGAAGATCTTCTGCGGTGGCACTGGATCGCACAGCCGTATCAATATTTTTTCCGTACAGAGCTTCCATGCCACGATATCCTTCTCGAATTGCGTCTTGGAGTGTCTTTGGCACTTTTGCTTTCACAATTGCCGAACGGATACGCGCACCTCTCCTTGCAAGATCGTGAATATTTTTTGTATCGAGCCCCGAGAGTTCTTTCTTAATTACAATATCGAGGCGCGATTCTTGAATAAAATATCGATAGGCGTCGGCGGTGACCACAAATCCGCTAGGTACGCGCACTCCACGCGCGCCAAGTGTTTGCAGCATTTCTCCTAGTGAGGCGTTTTTTCCTCCCACACGAGCAACATCCCCCATGTTTACTGAATCCAGCGGCACAACAAATTGTTTATCGGTCATATGTGTTTTTCTTTCATTGCGATAATGAGGTCAGATACATTCGATCCCGTATCTCCTGATAGTATCGCATCTCCCGTGCGAGAAAAGAATACGGCGGAGTTGTTGGTATCGAGAAATTCACTCGGACTAATTCCGGCGGTATGCGCATGCGCAAGTGTGCGCGCATCTGCAATGCCTCCTGCGTGTAGCCCGTTATCTCTCCCGTCGGACGCAAGAGAGCAAATCAGCTCATTGGATTGCACATCTGCAAGTGCCGCGAGCGATAATTCCTGATTCCTTCCCCCGTGCCCTTCTCCATGCACCACAACGGTCGTTTCTCCTCCATATAACCTCACGGATCCCGCGGGTGCGACGTGTATGTCTTCAACAACTCTTGCAGCCACCGTTCTCGCCTCTCCGGAAATCTTTGTTGAAATAATGTCTGCCCTGTACCCTCGCACTTCTGCCTCATGCTTCATTGCGCCAAGCGCTATAAAATTTGAAACCACCAGTGCATTCACGACGCGAACAAAATACTTGTCCTCTTTCGGAGTCTCTATAAGTCCACAGTGTTCAATGCCGCATGTGCGCAAAATATGGTACTTCTCCAAAATCCGATCTGCGTCTGCAATGGAAGTAGTATCTTTGACCGTGGGACCGGAAGCAATAAATTCTAAGTCGTCTCCTGGGACGTCAGAAAATATCAAAGAATATACACGTGCAGGGAATGCTGATTTTGCGAGGTGTCCTCCGCGGGCAAGAGACATATGTTTACGAATTGTATTTGTTTCTTGAATGCTCGCACCTGCCTTCATAAGCGCACCAACAATAACTTTTTCTTCTACACAGGTAGCTCCCGCCTCGGGAAAACAGAGCAAGGTGGATCCTCCGCCTGAAATGACAAAAATGACTACATCCGCCTCTGTAAGTCCTTCAAGAAGCGCTATAATTTTTTTTGTTATTTGAATATTGTAATCAGATGGCAGTGGATGCGTGCCCGCAAAGCAAACCATTTTCGTAAAATCGCAGTCCTCTGGCATGTGTACATCAAGCACAAGTCCAGCATCAATATCCTCTCCTAATACCTGTTCGAGTGCGCGCGCGGCCCCATGCGCACATTTACCGACACCGATTACAATAAGTCGCCCGATGGCGTCCCGATCGATACGGTTCCCCGCAATAATGAGATGTCCTTCCGTTTTTACCACAGATCTTGCAATAGCCTGACTTGTATCAATGGCTCCGAGTCCTGCGTCTACGATTGCAAGAAAGTCCTTGCGGAGTGTGGTGCTTGCAAGGTGGGCTCCGTTATGAATTTTGCTGGTTTGATTATACATTTTTTAGACAGCAAGATGCGTAATATCTGCGAGCACCTCATTGGCATGCAGTGCGGGTTTAACGGTGTCGTACACACGCGCAATCTTTCCTTTCGGATCAATGAGGTATGAAACGCGCTTGATCCCAAGAAACGTTCGCCCCATCATCGTCTTCTTACCTATCGCACCGTACATGTTCATCACGATGCGATCCACGTCCGACACAATCGGAAACGGTAGCTTGTGTTTGCCTGCAAATTTTTCATGACTCTTTGGTGAATCGCCACTCATTCCCACTACAATCACTCCTGCTTTTTTGTATGCCGGGTATGCATCACGAAATGCACATGCCTCAATAGTGCATCCTGGTGTATTGTCACGCGGATAAAAATACAGCAGCACCCACAATCCTTTCCAATCTGAAAGAGACCGGGCAAGTCCTTCTTGATCAGGGAACGTAAATGCTGGCGCGGGCGTACCAATGCTGAGCATATATATCAAAAACCTAATAATCGTCACTCCTATTGTGACGTCTTTATTTCGTCCGGGCAATGCGTACCCTTATGCGAGTTTTGATAATTTGGTCGCAAGGGTTTTTTGCACGTCCTGAAATGCGAGGTTGATTGCCTCGCGGACATCCGCAAGTGACTGTGCGTTCACTACACCACTCGACGTAATTTCTTCCACTTCAAATCCGCCGTTTACACGTACGGTAATGCCTCGCACGGTGACCGTTGCACGCTCCTCTTTCATCATTTGCTGCATTTGTCTTGCCTTCTGAACGTCTCCAAAAAATCCCATAGTTATTGTGTGATGATTCCTGCTGGATCAATAATAGATGTGTGTAATGTACCTCATGCATTACTGTTCAATTGGGAATACACCGACCCACTTCCAAATCCCCAAGATCAATAACAGCAGGCTTATTGTCAGTACGACGCGCGTATGCCGATGAGGAAATGTCATGTCCCAATCATATCGAAGCACAATAGAAATGAAAAGTGCATGCGACCTCATGGTCGCATGCACTTTTGTTTCAAAAGATCCGCCAATGGCTCAGGTAAATAACCATACGTTTGCAAATGCTCCTGCGTAAGCGGATTGCGCATCTGCGGAACGTCGTGGAGCGCCTGCTGCACTTCGGTCGGAATGTATCTTCGATGATACGCCTGCCAACCAACACGCCAACGATCATACGGGTAGAACACATCGCGTGCCAACACGTAGGCATTATCCTCTATCGGAATCCCACGGATGGCATCGACGAACCCCAGTGTCATTGGGTCTCTCTCGACCCCAGCCACAATATTCCAAGTAGCGCCATCAGTCATGACATCACCTCCCAAGTACACTCACGGTCACTGTACTCTAGTAAATACAAAACACAACTCTCCTTGCGAGGTTTTTATCAGCATGACACTCGCTGCGCTCAACAAATGAACCTCCACGGCCTCACGGCCGTGGTTTCTTCACAGTGCAAGCTTCGCTT
>CAYHYZ010000014.1:0-16926 GCA_964360995.1 uncultured Candidatus Saccharibacteria bacterium | reverse complement strand
CTTCCGAAGCGTGCGGTGATGTTCCTGCGAACGCCATCGCGAACGTCATGAGTCCAGTCACTAATGCCTGCATATGATGTGTCAATGAGTAATCACTGTGGGGGAACATGGCGACCTTGCCCAGCCATTGATCATTTCCCTCTTGAGCCAGCGTGGTACAACTATACAATAAAACGGAACAAAAGTCAAGAGAACGGGTGAGATATCCAGTAGCCGAAAATCCTTATGGTGTAAAGAGAATTTCGATTATGATACACTACAGGTATGTCCGCCGGTCTTCTTGAGCTCACCACCGTTATCGTACTAGCCGCTGTATTAAGTATCATAGCCAGGCTTTTCCGTCAACCGGCAATTCTCGCATATCTCTTCACGGGCGTTGTCATCTCCGTGCTTGCCGCAAACGGGTTTGCCACCAGTGCCGCAGGGCTTCATGAGCGCGAAACGTTCCAAGTGTTTGCTGATCTCGGGATTATGTTTCTGTTATTTCTTGTGGGGCTTGAAGTAAATTACACCGCGCTTCGGTATGTTGGTGCGGTCGCCCTTGCAGTGGGACTACTGCAGGTACTTTTTACCACGGTCGTTGGATACGGCCTTGGCATTCTCCTTGGTTTCGCTCCGCTGTCTGCGCTATACATTGGAATTGCGCTTACATTCTCCAGCACCATCGTGGTTGTCAAACTACTTTCCGAAAAAAAGGAGCTTAATTCGTTGTATGGCAAAATCAGCATTGGACTGCTCCTCGTGCAAGATTTTATTGCAATTCTTGTATTAATTGCGCTGGCAGGAATTAAAACAGGTACCGATATATCAACGTTGCCCATTATACTCACTACACTTAAAGGCATTGTTATTTTTGTGGTAATGGTGCTGCTGGGTAAGCGCGTATTCCCACCGCTGTTTGATTTACTCGCGCGTTCACAAGAGTTGTTATTTCTCATGAGTCTTGCGTGGTTATTCTTGATGGCTGCGGTGATGCAGTGGATGGACTTTTCCATTGAAATCGGTGGATTTCTTGCAGGTATCGCACTTGCAAATGCATCTGAACATTATCAAATCGCAAGTCGCGTGAGGTCGCTGAGAGATTTCTTTATATTAATATTCTTTGTCATTCTGGGTTCCTATTTACAGTTTACGAGCGCAGGAGGGCTATTGCTTCCGGTCATCATATTTTCTCTTTTTGTACTGATCGGCAATTTAGTCATTGTGATGTTGGTGATGAGCGCAATGGGATATACCAGTCGTACCAGCTTTCTTACCGCTGTGAGCATTGCACAAATTTCTGAATTTAGTTTGGTACTTGCAAATCTTGGGAGAGACTTGGGGCATATTGGTGACCGCGAATTTTCGCTCATTACCTGGGTAGGCATTATCACCATCACCGCGAGCACCTATTTAATTAATTACAACGAAGTTATTTATCGAAAACTTCGCCACATACTCCTGTGGTTTGAGCGCACGAGCACACGCGCAGAGGAAGGTTTTTCTGAAATTGAACCGAAACGTGTGATTCTGATTGGTTTTACTCGTACAGGACAAAGTATTGCGATGCATCTTAAAAAAGATGAGCTGCTAGTGATTGATCAAGATCCTGAAATAATTCACGCGCTCAAGTCCGAAGGATACGCATATTTATATGGAGACGCCTCGGACGATGATTTGTTTGAACATGTAGATCTATCGCACACCGAACTGGTTATTTGCACCGTTCCGACATTTGAAGACAGTCTTGCGCTACTGGAATTACTGTCGCGTGTAAATCATGAACGCGGCGCGCATGGTGAGCGTCCGATTGCCATTGTTGTTCGTGCAGAGAATGACCGTGATGCAGTCACGCTGTATCGACGTGGCGCTTCCTATGTGCTGATGCCGCACTTCACCTCAGGGCATGTGCTTGGAAATATGGTGTCCGGAGTATTCGATCGCGAACGTTTACAGCACATGCGCGAACGTGAGCTTACATTGCTTACGCGCGGAGGCTCGGCGACGCAAGCGCTTCGACTGGGGGCGTCACTCATTCACCCAGGGAAGCAAACGCCTCCAAACAATCACGTCCCGCAAGTGTAGTATGCAGACGAGGTCACTCATCTCATGGAACCTCAATGGCATTCGCGCGGTGGAGCGGAAAGGAGAGCTTGCGTGGATTTTTTCGGGCGCGTACGACATTATTGCGTTTCAGGAAACAAAACTGCAAGATCCAAATAATAGTAAAACATCTTTTTCGCATCCACCTGTGTACCACGTGCATTGGTCCGGAGGTGAGCGCCCAGGATATAGTGGCGTGGCGGTATACACGAAAGAAAAGCCGGATAGCGCGCGCACTGATTTTGGTGAATTGATGTTATCGCGGGAAGGGCGTGTGGTTGAGGTGGCGTACGGGGACATTGTTTTTTTAAATGTATATTTTCCAAATGGTGGGATGTCGGACGAGCGACTGCAATATAAACTCGCGTTTTACGATCAATTTCTTGATTACATCACTGCACTTACTCAAAAAGGAAAGAAAGTGATATTTTGTGGAGACGTAAATACCGCGCATAAAGAAATTGATCTTGCGAGACCAAAGGAAAACTCCAAAGTGACCGGATTTCTACCGATTGAGCGCGCGTGGATTGATCGCGTGGTGGACGCGGGGTTTGTGGACGCGTTCCGTATGTTCCACGAAGAGGGAGATGCATATACATACTGGGACATGAAATCCCGCGCGCGCGATCGCAATGTCGGTTGGAGAATTGACTATTTTTTTGTGCATGAGTCACTATCCTCTCGTGTTGTCGATTGTTTCCATCTCCCCGACGTGATGGGTTCAGACCATTGTCCGATTGTTTTGAAGATACAGATGTGAGGTCGGAGCATCAGGTCATGAGAAAGTCTGCCGCATACAGCTCTCTCAAATAAATGCAATTGAGATTTGCATTTATATTACATTGTGAAAATAATAGTGTTCGCTATTTCGTACATTTTTATGATTTTCCGTACCCCATATTCAATATCCTTATACCCCTAATTCGCGCGAATTAGGGGTATAGAGGTGATGGGATCAGACCATTGTCCGGTGGTACTGAAAATTAGCTTTTAGCTTGGAGCTTGAAGAAATACGGGAGCACGGGGTGTTGAATTATACTGAAAGCTATCAGCTATCAGCTATCAGCTATTCGTGTTGTTTTGATGATCTCGAGATTTTATGTTTTGCTGTTTTCGTGATTTAATGATCCCACCATGTACACGCTACGAACGCGATTTGGGAAAGATATTGTTGCGGAGTTTATGCCGCCGGCATCCTATTGGCGCCGTAAAAAAGGAAAAGTATACAAAGACAAAGTGATCATTCTTGCTGATGGGATGCCCACGGTGCCGTCAAAGCGTGGGCTTATGGGTTTTTTATCAAAAAAAGGATATTGGGTATTTTATCCGAGATATCGCGGTTCTTGGGAGAGTTCAGGCGTATTGTTTGCCCGAAGTCCGCATGAAGATATTTGTGATGTATACTCAGCGCTTCTCCATGGTCGTATTACTGAACTGTGGGACAAGGAGAAATTTCAAATACACCCTGCGGATCTCACTCTGATCGGGTCGAGCTTTGGGGGTGCGGCAGCGCTTATTGCAGGCGGTTATATTAAAGTAAGTCGTACCATAGCAATATCCCCGTTAGTAGATTGGACGAAAAAAGGTAAAACCGAGCCCGTACATGTTTTTGCCGAGAGCACTGAACGTTCATTTGGTAGGGCATATCGGATTAGCAAATCTGGATGGAAAAAAATCTTATCGGGAAATTTCTTTAATCCAATCCGATATACTGCTGTACTTCAAGGAAAGAAGATATGTATTATTCACGCAAAGGACGATGACGTTGTGGCGGTCGCTCCCGTTGTAATGTTTGCTAGATCCATCAAAGCGACGACATACATTGACCGCACAGGCGGTCATATGGGGCTTTCGACAATTATGAAGCCAAAGCATTGGAAGCGAGTTAATAAATTTCTGAAGTCATGAGAATTATCACCGTACACGCTCGTCCCAGCGCACATGAGGCGGGCATTGAAGTGATGGGAGAGAATGAATACCGCGTTTCTGTCACCCAGCAGCCCGTGAGAGGAGCGGCAAATCGCGCGGTCATCATGGTGCTTTCGCAGTATTTCCGGATAGCACCCTCAACAATTACCATCATCCGCGGTGCAACGTCGCGAAAGAAATTGATTCAGATTCCGTAACTTCTCCACAGGTCTGCCGAGCACCACATTGTTATATTTTTCACCAGCTTAGGTTTGTACTTCTGGAAAGCGCACACCACATTGGTTGGAATAGCAATGGTGCTTGGTTGACTTTGCACCCCTGAACCATAACACTACGCACATGTTTTTTATTGAAGACTACGAAGTCAGACGCACAAAACACAAAGGACGATCGATTCACGCAACTGCGGATATTCCAGCGGGAACCATTATTGGCGACTACATGGGTACCGTAATTCGTCCGGAAGAAGAAGATGAAATCGGCCGAGGACTCTATTGCATGTACTACAGTGAGGAGGCAACAATCGAGGCAGATAAATTTGGTGACGGTATTCATCTCGTCAATCACAGTTGTACACCCAACTGCGGCATGTATACCTATCGGCGGCATTGTCTATACGTTGCGCAACGCAAAATATTTAAAGGAGAGGAAATAACGATTCATTACGCAATTAGTGGACCCGACGAAGAATGTTCGCCTTGTACGCATAAATGCGTCTGCGATTCCCCGATGTGTTTAGGAACGATGCATCTTCCAGAAAAAGTATATGCAATTTGGGAAGCAGAATTTACTAAAGAAGAAGGGGATACACCACAAAAACCTCCCGTGAAATATGGTGAGCAACTGCCGCTACTTTCCTCGTATCCAAAATCAATCAAAGATCTTTCGCACTATCCGTTATTTGGGTCACTCCAAGTGCCGCCCGCACAGCTACAAGCGAACACACTTCCTTCAGTCAAAGATACGAGAGCGTTGATTCGAGAAACAGGGCGTGCAATAAAAATTTCAAAACTGAATGCCGTTATTGAGGGCATCATGAACGGACGACATGTCATTCGGTATGTCCGCACAAAAAACTCCTAAGGGGCTGATTGGGATATTCGATTCCAGCTCTGGTGGACTCACCGTGCTGAAAAGCGTGCAGGCGCTCCTCCCGATGTATTCTTATTTGTACTACGCAGATACCGCGCACGCCCCATACGGTCCGAGATCTCAGGCAGACATTCGTGAGCTGACCGAGCGCGCCGTTCGGCGAATGTTTGCGCTTGGATGTGAAATAGTGATTCTTGCGTGCAATACCGCTTCTGCCACTGCGCTCCGCGATATCCAACAGCGTGTCCTTCCGACAGAATTTCCCGTCCGCCGAGTTCTTGGCGTGATCGTTCCAACTATTGAAGTGGTGACTGAGCACCCACATGAACGCGTGGGGGTTATTGCGACTGAAAGCACGGTAAACTCACACGTGTATAACATCGAGTTAAAAAAAAGAAATCCTACGTTAGAAATTATTGAACATGCCGCGCCTGAACTTGCATCGCTCATTGAAAAAAAAGAGATGGATCTCGCTACCGCGCAGTTACAAGAAGCGGTCACTGCGCTCGAAAGTAGTGGGTGTCACACGATTGTGTTGGGATGCACACATTATGCGCTTATCAAAGAACGCATTACGCATGTGGACAACGCGACGGTGATTATTTCGCAAGATGATATTATACCTACACGACTGAAAGAGTACCTTGAGCGTCACCATGCATTCGCGCAAACACTTGCGCACGACGCGTCCGTATCTTTTCATCTCACTGCACTACATGAGTTTACCGAAGAGCGCATCCGTGATTGGTTCCCAGCAGGTACCGTCACATTCGAACGTCCCACCGATTAATGCATCGGCGCTTTCTGTTATTTCTCCCGTTACTGCGGGGAGTGAATTGATTGTTGAGTCCATCGCTGCATATGGGCATACTCCTGAACATAATGTGCATCATTTTTTGTGCGAAACGATTGGGTGTGGAGGAGAGCCGGCCGCGTTTGTAGCCCCGTCCGGCGCGTCAGTGTGGGCAGGGAAGTATGATGATGAATATTGCACATTTTCTGAGCCCCTTGCGAACGAGGAACAAAAAATTCCCTTACTGATCGCAACAGTCGAGCACATGCTCTCTGGTCCCGGGATAAAAAAAGTGGCGCTTGAATTACATGACAGTACGCGAACACGTTTTCTCGCTGCGCTCCCGCGTACTATGCGCGCCATTAAACCGAGATATTCGCTCGAGTGGCCACTTTTTGATATGCGCGCGTATAATCCAGAACTGCCCGGAAAATATTTTAAGAAGCTCAGAAACACAAAGAATCATTTTTTTACTTCGCATGCGCTTTCCGTTGTGCCCGCAGCGGCTGTTCCGTCAGGGACACTAGCGAATATCGTGCGCGCGTGGAAAGGCATGCGCAAACGAAATGATTTTGCATATACTTCTACGTACGAGCGACACATCGCAGAGGGATTTCCTGCAGCAACGAGTGCGCGCGTTCTTCTCGTGAATGATCGTCCAGTGGGATTTAATGTGGGCTGGAATATTCCGAATCGCCCAGGAGCGTATTATGCGGCGATGGGGATTCACGATTATTCCGTTGAAGGGATGGGTGTTGTGATGAATCTTGAAGATCTCGCATGGATTAAAACGCAGGGCTATCACACTGCTGATTTTGGAGGCACGGAAGCAAACGGCACGCAATTTAAAAAGCAATTTGGTCCCTCAAGTTACTATAGGAGCACGGTATTTGCAGTTGAGCGGGCATAAGCGTGTGAGCTTGTTTCTTAGTGCTGTAGGGTTATACTGCGCAGAGAAGCTTTCGAGAGGAGATATGTATGAGAGCAAACTCATCAGCCGTCCCGAGCAATGCCGCGGCAACGTCGGAACAATTTATCTTAGCAATTCATGGGATTTCAGCGGCAGATCCGACAGACGAGGAAGATCTACTAGGCATTCTACGATCGGCTCGGCTACAGGAAAGCCATTGGAGACTCAGCCTCGCGATACTCCAAGATGCGTTCTATTGTCTTCACAAATACAAGCGGACTCGTATTCCCGTACACCAACAAGAGTTTCGAGATGCAGAGGCATGGGTGAATAGCGATAGCGTCGATTGGCCTTTTGCGTTTCTCGTCGTGTGTGATGCCCTTGGTATGGACGCAGCATATCTGCGCCGCGGTGCTGCACAGTGGACAATCATGCGTTCCAATCGCAATTCGTTGCGTGACAGAGGTCGCATACAGATCTTTGTGCTCAACAGTAACGAGTCGATGTCAAACCTATGAGAGGCCATCCGGCCTCTCTTTTTCCTCTCATCACTGCCCTTGCTGATTTTACGAGAAGTCTTATACTGTGTGTGGAACTGTGGAAATCAGGAGGGTACACATGGGACAGATATCGGATCAAGTGATGACCGTGCGGAACGGTGGGTATCAGATATCAGTAGACCCAACATCTAGTGTTGACGATTGGCAACCGGCACTCGCGCTCGCGGTGCTCAAAGAAGCGATGATGTACTACAAGAAGCGCTGTGCTTCGACGATTGAAGGCATGCGGGACGGAGCAGCAGATGTTGTGCAGTGGGTGATTTCTGATGGCGACAACTATCCGTTCTCTTTTAATAACACGTGCGTGCAAGCAGGGATCAATCCCGACTTTATGCGTAAGCATCTCAAGCGCATATTTAGATCCGATGGCTTTTTAACCGGGGATGCGTCCAAGATTCGCATACCACTCGCGCAGCAGTTGGTAAGCAAGCTGCGTGTGTACCCCACAGCTTCACCGGAGGCATTGCGAGCAGCCATCGGCGTGGTGCTTGGAATTCGGGCATCGCTCGCGATAGACTTCTCGCGAATAGCATCGCATGATGCACGCAGACTGCAGGCGCGGGGCATGTATGTGCACCTTGCGTTGCAGCTGGGTATTGCAACACGTAGTTTTATGGTCGCCGAGTTTTCCAAGCGAGGGTGTACACACACAAAACAAGCGTATGACTCAGCGAGAAATCAAGTGTTCTCTCCACAACAGACTCATCAAGTACTTGCGCTACTACTCAAATACGCCGTGCTTCGCGCACGGCACGCGTAGTGTTTCATTTGTATAAGAGAGGCCATACGGCCTCTCCTTTTTTTATTAGGACTACTTGTGTACACTGCGACCATGACAAGGAAGGCAATGTCCGCAGTAGCAGTCGTAGTACTTATCATGCTCGGCGTATTCAGTATCGCGTATCTTTTGGGGGATAGCGTTGCGGTATTTGGTGATCGCGAACGTCTTGAATCATTCGTGCGACCATACGGGATGTTCGGGCCCGTCGTCATATCGCTACTCGTACTGATTGAGTCATTAATTGCGCCGCTGCCCGGCGGGGTGCTCCCCATGCTCGCCGGTGCGCTCTACGGTATTCCGGGAGGAGTGCTTGCCTCATGGGTGGGAAATTTTTTAGCGGCAATGATTGCATTTGCGATTGCGCGCATTTGGGGAGAACGTGTCGTGCGTTTTTTTATGCCATCATTTTCAAAAGAAACATATTCAGATTTTGTGAAAAAAAATCAATGGTTTTTTTGGGCAACATTTGCATTTCCCACAGCTCCGTCCGATGTGCTTTCATTTGCGCTGGGTACTTCTACGATGGGTTGGAATCAGTACACCATTGGCGTGGGGGCATCGCTACTACTGCGCATGGTGCTCCTCGTATCATTCGGCGAATCGCTCGCAAATATATTCTTTATATAAATATATGGCAGTACGCAGACAGCGAAATATATATAATCCCAAAGATGTCGAACCGTTTAAGCTTTCTCGCTCAAAAATCGAGGATTTTATCAAATGTCCCCGCTGTTTTTACATTGATCGCCGACTCGGCATTGGACAGCCATCCATGTATCCGCTCAATTTAAATATCGCAGTTGATACGTTGCTCAAAAAAGAATTTGACTGGTATCGAGAGCGTGGTGAGGCGCACCCAATCATGATTGAGCATGACGTGCAGGCGGTACCATTTCAGCACGACGACTTAGATGAATGGAGAGAAAATTTTAAAGGCATTCAGCATCATCACGCGCCCACGAATTTTGTGCTTACCGGAGCGGTGGATGATATTTGGGTAGATCCCGATGGAAATTTGATTGTGGTGGACTACAAGGCAACAAGTAAAACAACTGATGTAGGTATTGATGCCGATTGGCAACATAGTTATAAGCGCCAAATGGAATTTTATCAGTGGCTACTCCGACGGCGCGGTTTCCCCGTTTCAAACCAAGGATATTTTGTCTACGCAAATGGGAGAACAGACAGGCGCGCGTTTGATAATAAATTAGAATTTGATCTCACGCTCCACGGGTATGACGGCGATGATCGTTGGGTAGAAGATGCGCTTGTTGCGATCCGCAAGTGTTTGCATGGCAAGTTGCCGGCACCCACGGAGCATTGTGAATACTGTCAGTATCGAGAAGCAACGAAAGAGCGCGAAAAAAGCTTTTAGCTTGTAGCTTGGAGCTGATAGCGAGGAAACAAAATACGATTGATCATTATACTAAAAGCTATCAGCTATCAGCTATCAGCTATCAGCTGAATAAGCAGTTTGTGCGTTTAGTGGCAATATGGGAAACTACCAACAGGAATATTATTCGTTTTCTTAGAGATACACTATCGATATGTGGCGCAGTTGGGCCATTGGCCTTGTTGGAATTTGGATCATCATAGTGCCCTTTTTGTTTGACGTGGGCATGACGCAAGTGGTGCTTCTTGTCGTGTCTGGTGCGCTCGTCACATTGCTTGCATTCTCAAAGCTCATTTCTGAGCAAAAAGAAGAAATTGTAGAAGAAATTCGCGCAGAAATTGCCGAGAACACCGAGATCGAGTCTACGCAGTAGCATGCCCGAAGTTGTACGCACGAAGTATTGCATCATTGGAGGTGGTGTCGCGGGAGTGACCGCGGCCGAGCGCATTCGAGAGCTCGACAAAGAGGGGTCAATTTGTATTGTGGGTTCCGAATCAGAGCTCCTGTATTCGCGCGTATTGTTGCCGGACTATGTCTCTGGGAAGATTACTCGTGACAAATGCATACTGCGAACACAAGCGTCATTTGATGAGCTCCGGATTCAATTACGGCTTGGGATAGAAATTTCGTCAATTAGGCTTTCACATCACACCATTACGACAAACGCGGGCGAGGTGATTGTCTATGAGCAATTGCTTATTGCGACGGGAGGACGCCCGCGCGGATGGACTGTTCCGGGAGCTGATGTGTTACCGGTGATGAGGCTCCAGACTATTGCGGATGCAGACACAATGCGCACATTTGCACTTGATCATCCAGGGGCGCACGTTGCGGTTGTTGGTGGGGGTTTTATTAGTATGGAAGCAATGGAGGCGCTCGTACTGACGGGCATAAAGACATCGCTTCTAGTACGCGAATCTCGTATGTTTGAGGCGATGATTCCTCCGGGTGCACATGCGCTGCTCGCGCGTGTGCTTCGCGAGGAAGGTGTGCAACTTGAAACAACATTTGCTGTACAATCGATTACCGTGGAAGAAGGAGTGCCCGTCGTGTTGTCCGAAGATGGTAGACACGTCCCCGTGGACGCGCTCGTGGTCGGCGTTGGTATCGAGAGAAACCTTTCGCTCGCAGTGACCTCGGCGATTCCTACGAACCGAGGAATTGTTGTATCTGAACAACTCGCTTCTACCGTGCCAAATGTATTTGCGGCGGGTGATATTGCGGAATATACGGATCTCACTTTTTCGCGGCCACTGCTGCTGGGTAATTGGACAAGTTCAGTGCTGATGGGGCGGGTTGCAGGGGAGAATATGACTGGCGGCAGTGCAATATATCAGCACATACCGCTCTACGCTGTGGAATGTTTTGGAGTGAAGATTCAGCTGATTGGTATCCCGTCTACTACGGAAGGGATAGAAAATATTGAACAATACGACGCAGAAAACCGAACATACCTTTCTCTTTCACTTGAAAACGGTATGCTGATTGGCGCAGTCACCATGAATCGCACTCGCGACCTCGGTATACTGACGCGTTGGATAAAAGAGCGAAAACATCTCGCAGACGCCGCAGAGCAATTACGCGGCGGTGCGAAACTCACTGATATGACGTTATGAAGCACAAACGATTTCGCATACACATGAATAAACGTGCGCACATTGTCGCGATACCCGTTATTGTTATGGGGGCGCTATTTACGCTACACGTTGCGGTAGCGCAGTTTACTTCTATTTCGTACACCGGCAGTGCTCCTCCGGCAATGAAAACTCCGTCAGCAAATATTGTTGCGGTTGCCCCCAAGCCAAAACCGGTACATGTACCAACTCCCGATTCGGTGAAGGCGATTTATATGACCTCATGGGTTGTCGGAACGCCAACATGGCGCGCGGAACTCACAAATTTTGTAGAACGTACCGAGGTGAACAGCATCATTATCGACGTGAAAGATTACAGTGGAAAAGTGGCGTTCGAAACAGGGAGTCTTATCATTGCGGAAATTGGATCGGAAGAAAAGCGCGTTGTTGACCTCCCAGAATTTATTGCGGATTTGCACGAGAAAGGGATATACGTTATTGCACGCATCACGGTGTTTCAAGACCCGGCATTTTCCAAAGTACGCCCACTTGAGAGCGTAACCGATTCACGAGGAGGACTCTGGAAAGACAAAAATGGACTGACCTATGTAGATCCGGCTTCGCGCGAGTTTTGGGATTACATCGTTGAAATTGGGCGCGTTTCGGAGCTTGCCGGTTTTGATGAGTTGAATTTTGATTATATTCGCTATCCATCGGACGGACCCGTGCAGTACATGACATTTCCAAAATCCGGCGCGTCGTTTGTGAAAGCGGATACTATGGAAGCATTTTTTGCGTATCTCAATGAGAAAACCAGTAGTTTTGGAATTCCCATTTCAGCGGATCTCTTCGGATTTGTGACCGAACACACAAACGATCTCAATATTGGACAGGTGCTCGAGCGCGCTGCACCGCATTTCGACTATATTTCGCCAATGGTATACCCATCGCATTATCCTCCGGGTCACTTGGGCTTGAAAAATCCAGCAGCAAATCCGTACGAAGTCGTGAATTTTGCGATGAAAAGTGGAGCGGCGCGTCTCACGGCCGCAAGCACAACTCCACTCAAGCTGCGCCCGTGGTTGCAAGATTTTGATTTGGGCGCAGACTATGACGCCGCAATGGTAAAAGCACAGATGCAGGCAACATACGACGCTGGTTTGACATCGTGGATGATGTGGGATCCATCAAATAGATATACACGCGGCGCGTACGAAAAGGAGGTGCAGTAAGTCTCAAAATCATAAAATCACGAGATCAATATACCAGGGCGTGGAATTCTCTTGCTTTAATGCTCTGGTGATTTCATGATTTAATGCTCTTGTGCTTTTATGTGGCGTTATCCACACACACGCACGTTTTTTGAGTCTGGGTAGGAGTACACTATATGTATGCAAAACCAGAAGCTCACGACCAAGCAATTTTTGGGCATGATTGTGATATTTTTAGTAATGGTGTGGGGAATGGTTGGGTGGTTCACCATAGAAGGGGGTTCGCTCGGAGGAAAACAATCTGAGGGAGCTGGAAAATACGATGCATTACTCGCCACAATGAACACTGAGTCTTCAGATGTTTCTGGGGACTTTTATGATTTATTACTCACAATGAACACCGCTCCTCAAGAAGTAGGGAGTGGTGAATAATTTTAATTACATAATCAATAATATATGAAGTCTACGTTCATCAAGCAGCTTGTAGTCATAGTGCTCGGAGTGTTATTTGTCTCTGGAGTTTCAAGTGTACTCGCGGAGCCAACCTGCGCAGCTCCGGGATGTAACGCAACCGCTCCAATTAACAAAAGCAATATTGCGCAAACGAAGGCGGGGGGTTTGATTGTTGGCGGAACAGCAACGGCCGCAACAAACTCGTTTGTAGTTGCAGCAGGAAAATCTGGGTTTAATACTGGAACAAATATCCCGAACGCAACAGTTGATATTAATGGTTCAATTTACACGGAGGGGGCCGACAAGACAACTGCCACTGATGCGTTGCGCGTTGTACGGTATCTCGATAACCAATATAATTTCGTTTCAAATGCCGAATACGCTGCACATGATGTAGATGGGAATGGGGTTGTGAATATTGCCGACGCACTTATCATTATGCAGCGAGCGGTTGGTCAATCAAAAGATAAGGCGGAGCAACTTGTATATGGTTCTGAACTGGGCATCGGGATGTTAGGAGATGTTGATAATAACGGAGCAATCTATGCAACTGATGGACTTCAGGCTTTGAAAATCGCGAATGGTTCAGTCGGAGTTGGTATATCCGAATATCGGCGTGCTGATGTAAATGGTGACGGCGTTGTTACCTCCGCAGACGCTCAAGAAATTACGAGTTGGGCAGTTGGAGCTGCAGCAGGATCCAATTGTAGTACTGCGTGGCGAGGTAAAATTATTCTTGTGGGTTCATCAAACGATACGGCGTTTATTTGTAAAAACGTCGGCGGTGTGCCGAAGTGGTCTGCACTCTAATCGGCTAATCGCAAATATTTGTGATACTTGCCGTTAAACAATATAAATGGTTTCTTCTCGCAGCAATAGTCTTTGCTGTGGGTGCGGTGTTCATGGCGCAGCCGGTCGCTGCCACCACAACGGACAATCTTTCAGGATTTGCGTGGTCTGACAATGTAGGTTGGATAAGTTTTAATGACACCAATCCTCCCACAGGAGGCGCGCCGTATGGAGTTGATGTTTCTTTAACAGGAATAATCACAGGAAATGCTTGGGTAAATCCCGAGGATACATTTGCTGGGGCGATGCTTTCACCTTGGATGGCCACTGATAGTACTACAAAAACCGATAATATTGGTTGGCTTTCTTTTAATATAGCGGACACCACTGGATGCCCATCAGCTCCGTGTCAGGCGACACTCAATAAGTCCACAGGACAGGTTACTGGATGGGCGCGATTCATGCTGAAAGGTGAACTTCAATATAATGGATGGGTACACTTGAGCGGCACTGCCACAGATGGATCTTCGTACGGAGTGCAGGTGACTGGATGCCAGTGGGATGGATATGCATGGAGCGAGGATTTTGGATGGATTCATTTCCTCGGGGCATCATATAATGTCACCGGATCGGGTGATGCGTGTGTTGCTGCATATAACTACAGCGTTGATGCGCCAAACACCACAACAACAATAACTAAATCAGCATCCGGATCGATCAATGTTCCTATTGGTGCAATCGTTTCGAAACTTGCAGGATCAACCAATGAGGTAGTCACTGTTTATGATGTCACTGGGGAACCCTCTGGTGTGACGGGGAGTGTATCGGGCGCTTCATGTACGCCGACACAGTCGACTCCATGTACTGCGACAATTTTATTGAGTGTTGGCTCGGCCGCGCCAGCGGGTGCCACTGTGCATACGCTGACGGTTCTTGCGCGCAGTGCGTCAGGTCTCGAAAAAACTGATACGTTCACAATTGTTATCCAAAATCCTACCGCATTTGATTTCTCACTTTCTCGAAATCCAACGTCACTGACATATACCGCACCAGCAACGAAAACATCCACTATTACAGTGACGCGCGTTGCGGGCACTGCGGCAAATGTGAATTTGTCTGCAACGGTAACAAATTCCTCCGGAGCTGTTGTGAGTGGAATCACTACCTCATTTGCGCCAACTGCATGTGTTCCTAGCACCGGAACATGTGCGTCAACGCTGAGCGCAACGGTCCCCTCGGGTACTCCCGATGGTCCGTATACCGTGAATGTGAGTGGTGTGAATGGATCAACAACGCGCAATACCACCGTTCAACTCTGCGTAAGCTTCTGCAGTACATTCGACTATCGTGTTGATGCGCCGTCTACCGCAACCGTAGTGACGAAGTCTGCAACTGCGGCGGTGTCTCAAAATATCCCCGTTACATTTACCCGACTTGCCGGAACTGGCGAGCTCATCACCATCACCAGTGTGACTGGTCTTCCATCGGGAGTGACAGAAACACTGACCGGAGCGTCCTGTACTCCAACTTCAGCCACTCCTTGCAGTGTCACGAGAGCACTGAGTATTGGAACAGGAGCAACGGTAGGAACAGTTACGGTCACCATCAATGCTCAGGCAGCTGGCGGAAGGACGCGCTCTGACACCTTTGTGCTCACTATCGATCCTGCGCCTGCTCCGGCAGTCAATTACACTGTTGCACCGTCAAACCCACCCACCGTTACTGACTATCAAACTGCATATCGATCAAATGTGCGCTTCACATGGCTATCGCCACTTTCTCCTTCTACCGCGATCGAGCGCGTCCGCTTGAATGACGTGTCATTTGCGAGTGCAATTGCCACTGCGGGTATTTCTTCCGTCTTTGCGCCTTCTACTAATTGTCTACCGATCTTATCTTCAGGTGCATACACGTGTACGCTACCACTCGATGTGATTGTTGGTGCAACGGTACCAGATGGAGCATACTCGGGCACTGTCTGCGGGCGATCGCTAACAACGTTGACTCGTAAATGTGGAAGCTTCACCGTTACGGTAGATGTAAACGGTCCGATCGGAGATCTACAAGGGAAAAAGACGGGAGATGTCACCTATGTGAATGGACCAATTACCGTTCCTTCTGGGAGTACCGTTGATTTGAGATGGACTTCTGATGACGCTGCATCATGTCAACTTTCAGCCGGAAGTGTTGATTTGGGAGCGCCGGGTATTAGTGGAACGTATACCACCGGAGCATTGACCGCTGGGATTACGTATACGCTCACCTGTGATAATCCAAACGGTACCGATACCGATACATTCCGCGTAGATGTCACTGCTCCTCCGACGTTTGATTTCTCGCTCTCAAGAAATCCCACATCACTCGCGTATACAACACTTCCTGCAACGAGAACTTCAACGATTACCGTAACGCGTGTTGCTGGAACCGCGGCAAATGTAAATCTTTCGGCAACGGTAGTAGACGCTACTACTGCTCCAGTACCAAGTATTGTTCCAACATTTTCTCCGACGTCATGTACCCCAAGTAGTGGCACTTGCACATCAGTCATGAGTGTCCCGGTGCCAGCAGGCACCACGGACGGCGCATATACGGTACGCGTGCGAGGAGTCAGTGGATCGCTCACGCGCAACACCACCGTATCACTCTGTGTCGGTTACTGCGGTACATTCGACTATACCGTCAATGCTCCTACGTCAATATCAGTAACGAAGGGGGCAACTTCAGTCACACAAAATGTGCCCGTGGGTATTACAAAAATTACGGGCACGAGCGAACGGGTTGATATCACGTCGTTTGATAACTTGCCATCAGGAGTTTCTGTCAATCTTGCAGGCGCTCAATGCACGCCTTCAGCCACCTCACCGTTTACCTGCAGTGTGTCACCGATTCCATCAATTTCTGTTGGAACTGGAGTTTCTGCGGGAACCTATATCATTACGGTGAACGCACGATCAGTTGGGGGAAGAGTACAGTCAGATACATTTCCACTCACCATTGCGAGCGCTCCAGTTCTCCCTGTAACGGTAGATATTGATGCCGGTCTTAGTAGCTCTGGACCATGGGTAGAGGGGCCGCTTGACGTAACATATGGGAATCCGATCTACTTGCGCTGGTCTAGTGCAAACGCTACTGACTGTGAAGTACGATTAATCACCGCAACAATTCCAGATCCGGGAAACGTGATAACGGCATATAACGATGTGCTCAATATGTCCTCAACTCGTCGCCCATCGTCCGGAGGAATGTCTAATGACGCGCTATACCGAATTTCATGTTGGAACGGGGGCGGAGCCGCGCCGGTGACAGAGGAGGTGCAAGTTCGGGTAACTACCAATGTTGATCTTGATGGGCCTACTGAA
>CAYHYZ010000013.1:0-17614 GCA_964360995.1 uncultured Candidatus Saccharibacteria bacterium | reverse complement strand
AATATGCATACTATTCCTTTCTTTCAATTCCGGCGGTCTCGAGGAGCGTGGTTACCCCGTACCACTGTTCGTCCACAAAACAGTAGCTACACATCAAGCAACGGTAATGCTCTTGTGCGTTTTGTTCACACTAGGGACGTAAAAACGGGAAGTGGTGCGGGATTTACACTGATAGAAGCGATGGTGTCGATTTCGATTTTGCTTGTTGGTGTTACCGGGGCCATGACGCTTGCATCAAACAGCATTGCAACGGCATCCTATACGCGCAATAAATTAACTGCCTCGCTACTTGCGCAAGAGGCAATTGAGGCAATACAGGCACGTCGTGATAGTAATTTACTTGGGATGACTTCCAATACTGCGGATAGGACGGGGATCAGATTTTATAGCGGCCTTCTGACTGTACCGCCGGACTGCAATCTCCCTCTTGCCACGAACACCTATGTTGTTGCCATCAACCCCATGTCCAATACCAGCATCCAACTAATCACAAAATCCCCAACCAATGATGAAATAAAAGTGCTTACGTGGAGCGTATCTGGTCAAGAAAAAAAATTCTTCTGGCAGGGGACAACAGTTCCAGTTGGCACAACTGCATCACCGACAATATTCAAAAGATTTGTGACAGTGTCCGAAACCACCAATTGTTCTGGAAGTGAGCTACAGGAATTAAATGTTGTCTCTACGGTCACATGGACTGACAAGACGGGGCAGCCAAAGCAGCTTGATGTAAAAACCACCATGTATAATTGGTTGCCGTACATCTTGCAACAACCGTAATAGCATATGAATATCCGAAAACACTGTGCAGGAAAAAATAAACGATCAGGTTTTTCACTGATTGAACTCATTGTTTCTGTGGGTATTTTCTCAATTGTTGCTACATTTGCGATTGGCACCCTTCTGACGCTGACAAACGCACAGCGCAAAGCTGCGGCATTACAAAGTGCGTTTGATAATGTGCGCTTTGCCATCGAATCGATGTCTAAGGACATGAGAACGGGAACGAATTACGCATGTGTGCCTGCAAACGATTACCCCTGTACACATTTTAGTTACACCAATACGAGTGGACAGCTTGTGGAATATCAAATCAGTGGAAATCAGATTCAGAAAAATATTGAATCCGCCGGTTTTCAGGATGTTACTGACCGCAGTATCTATATTCAGCAACTTGATTTTTATTTAAAAAATGCCGCTTTGGGGGATCAATTACAACCCACGGTCACTATTGTGGTGCACGGCGTGGCGGGGAGAAGTAGGGCTGGCGTGGAATCGCAAATTCAATTGCAGTCAACGGTGACCCCGAGAAAATTACAACCGTAGGAATATATGATACATTCGCATCATACAACATGCCGAGAATCTGGAGTGACACTACTGATTGCTTTTTTGGCAATGACCATGTCATTTAGTCTCGCGACCGGGATTTTTACTCTTTTATATTCAGAATTTCGCCTTGCCGCACAGGAGTCCGATTCTATTCAGGCATTCTACGCCGCAAACACTGGTCTTGAATGCGCTCGGTATTGGGATACGCGAAGGGATAACCCAAATACGGGGGGGATCGAATCTGACTATCTTGCATTTTCTAGAGTTATTAGTGCTACCAGTCCCTCGCCAAGATATATTGTTTGCAACCGATCAGAGAATGCGAACCAGATTATTTCTTATATAGTTCCTACGGGGAGTGGACAAAGCAATAATAATAGAACATTGAGTTTTATCATGAATACCGCAAGTGGCTGTGTTGACGTTTCTGTAAATAAGAATAGAAATTCGTCAAATATTCTCACCACGACGATACTTTCTCGAGGCAGGGTGCGTGCGGGGGCGAATTGTGCAATCAGCGACCGCGTTGTGGAGCGCGCATTGGAGTTTACCTACACCGAGCGTCTGCCGTAGCAAGACATCTCCGACGCGCGCGATAGCGAGAAATATCCCTCATATTTCGGTATAGTAGGGTTATGTCGAAAGGAAGTGATGTGCGTTCACAAGCTCAACAGCTACGAGGAGCGATTGAGCGACACAGATATCTCTACTACGTGCTCGACACGCCGGAAATCACCGACGCGGCTTTTGATGTGCTGATGCGGAAACTCGAAGAGATTGAACGAGCACGTCCCGATTTGATAACACCAGATTCTCCCACGCAACGCGTGGGAAGCGTTCCCGTACGTGAATTTCAAAAGGTACCGCACGAGCGTCCCATGCTTTCACTCACTGACGTGATGTCGGAGGAAGAATTCGCAGTGTGGCACGAACGCATGGAAAAGCTTGCGGGAGATGCTCCGGAGTATTTCGGCGAGCTCAAATTTGATGGGCTTGCGCTTTCGCTGTTATATGAAGATGGCATGTTAGTGCGAGCCGCCACGCGCGGGGACGGCACTGTTGGCGAAGATGTCACACAAAACGTGCGTACGATTCCGTCCGTACCATTAAAACTTGAGGAATATAAAGGGAAGAAGCGCGTTGGTGTATTTACTGATCGTATTGAAATACGTGGAGAGGTGGTGATGACCAAACAAGCGTTTGCGGAAGTAAACGCAGCGCAGCGCGCCGCAGGCGAAAAAGAATATGCAAATACGCGTAATCTTGCGGCGGGATCACTTCGCCAACTTGATCCAAAAATTACTGCCAGCCGAAAGCTCGATTTCTTTGCATATGGAATAGCGGTTGGGAATACGGCGCAAACGCATAAAGATGAGCATGTATTACTTTCTTCGCTTGGTTTTCGGACGGATCGCACTGCGCGCTCACTTGCGTCTCAGCGCGCAGTCGGGGAATATTTTTCCGAGATCGGCAAAAAAAGAGCACGCCTTGAACATCACATTGATGGCATCGTCATCGCACTCAACAGCCGCGAGTTATTTGAGCGCGTGGGCGTTGTCGGAAGAGCGCCGAGGGGCGCAGTTGCGTATAAGTTTCCACCCGAAGAAGCCGTCACCGTGCTCAAAGATATTGTGGTGCAAATTGGGCGTACGGGAGCGGCAACGCCGGTGGCGGTGCTGGAGCCTATTCGCATTGGTGGCGTGCTCGTGAGTCGCGCAACACTCCATAATATGGATGAAATTGAGCGACTCGGTGTGCGTATCGGGGACACTGTTTCGGTGGGGCGCGCGGGAGATGTGATTCCGGATATCAGGTCAGTCATCACGGACCTGCGGCCAAAGAGTGCGCACGTATTTCATATGCCGGATGATTGTCCTGTCTGCGGGGAGGCGCTTGTGCGCCCAGAAGGCGAGGTTCAGCACCGCTGCATCAATACCAAGTGTCCCGCACGTCATCGGGAATCTCTGTATCACGCAATATCAAAACACGGATTTGATATTGATGGGATGGGTCCGAAAATTGTGGATCTACTACTCGACGTGGGGCTGATGAGAGATCTTTCAGATATTTTTAAGCTCACCGAGGGTGAACTCGCACAACTCGAGCGCTTTGGGAAAAAGTCTGCAGAAAATGTAGTAAATGCAATCAACAAATCAAAAAAGATTCCACTCAGCAAGTTTATTGTTGCGCTCGGCATTCGGCATGTTGGTGAGGAGACCGCACGAGATGTATCGGCGCATTTTCATACGATTGAAAAGCTTATGAGCGCCTCACGCCTTGAGCTTGAAGCGCTGCCAAATGTTGGTGCGCAAATGGCGGCAAGTATCGTCGAATATTTTTCGCGACGCGCACACACCACGCTCATTGAACAGATGCTGGCACGTGGCGTGCACATTCTAAAAGATCAGCAACATACGGGGTCAACGCTTTCGGGTAAATCTTTTGTGTTTACCGGTGAGCTGTCCAGTATGTCACGAGACGCGGCGAAACAGCTTGTGCGAGATCTTGGAGGGTCGGCAACAGAGAGTGTTTCAAAATCCACATCATATGTAGTCTCCGGAGAAGCCTCCGGGTCAAAACTCGCGAAAGCACAGGCGCTTGGTGTGGAAGTGCTTACGGAGGAGGAGTTTTTGAAAATAGCGCGCAAATAGCGTAGGATACAACGCATGATTTCATCGGAAACGATAAAAAAATTAGCGTCTCTAGCGCGACTGAATGTGACTGACACCGAAGTAGAAGCATTCGCGCGCGAAGCGGGGAGTATTTTGCATTACGCTGAATCACTCAACGTACTCGATGTATCAGGAGTGCCCCCGATGACGCATGCTGAACCGCTCGAAAATGTGATGCGCGCTGACGTAGCGGTGCCTGCAGATGGAGTGGTCAAGCAGCGCATGCTCGATCAACTCTCAAAACGAAAAGACGATCAACTCGAAGTACCAAACGTATTTGGCAATGTCTAATATGCGCCGTCACATTTCCGATATTGTTGCAGAAGTGTCGAGTGGAAGTAGCTCGGCGGTAGATGTGACGCAAGAATACCTTTCTCGCATCGAAGAGCGCGATACAGATCTTCACGCGTTTTTACTTGTTGACCGAGAGCGCGCACTTGCCGAAGCCGCGCTTGTTGACGAACGTGTGCGTAAAGGCGACGAGCTGCTACCACTCGCGGGAGTCCCCATCGCAGTTAAAGATAATATGTGCGTTGCGGGAACAGTTACCACTGCAGGGTCACGCATGCTCGAAAATCATGTTGCCGCGTATGATGCGTTTGTTGTAGAAAAGCTCCGTGCAGCGGGCGCCGTGCTTATCGGGAAAACCAACATGGACGAATTTGCCATGGGAAGTTCTACTGAAAATTCTGCATTTGGGGCGACAAAAAATCCTATTGATACCTCGCGCGTACCCGGGGGATCTTCCGGAGGTTCCGCGGCTGCCGTGGCGGCAGACATGGTGCCTATAGCACTCGGCTCAGATACCGGAGGATCTATTCGTCAGCCCGCAGCATTTTGTGGAGTAGTAGGGCTCAAGCCGACGTATGGAAGTGTTTCGCGCTCCGGACTGATTGCGATGGCGTCGTCGCTCGATCAAATTGGACCATTCGCGCATTCTGTTGCAGATGCCCGCACACTGTTTGAGGTGATACGTGGGAAAGATCCGAAAGACGCAACCTCGGTGACTGCGCACGGTCGCGAAGCAAAAACTGCGGGCTGGACCGTGGGTATTCCTCGTGAATATTTTGGAGAGGGGTTGGAAGAAGGGGTGCGACTATCCATTGAGGGAGTCATTGCAAAACTGAAAAAGAGTGGGGTCACTATCAAAGAAATTTCACTTCCGCATTCTCCGCACGCACTTGCGGTGTATTACATTATTATGCCCGCAGAAGTTTCTTCAAATCTCGCTCGGTTTGATGGACTGCGCTACGGATATCACGAAACAACGGGAACGCTTGCGGGGGATTATGCAGAAGCAAAATCGAAGGGATTTGGGCGCGAGGTACGTCGCCGAATTATTCTTGGCACGCATGTGCTCTCAAGTGGATATTACGATGAGTTTTATGGGCGCGCTCAAAAAGTACGCACGTTAATAGCGCGCGACTTTGCAAGCGCGTTTGCATCGGTGGATGCGATTCTCACTCCAACATCACCAACTCTTCCGTTTAAGTTTGGAGAAAAAACAAATGACCCCCTCACGATGTATCTTTCCGACGTATACACAGTGCCAGTGAATCTTGCGGGCGTTCCCGCACTCTCGCTTCCGTGCGGATCAATTGGGGAACTGCCAGTTGGAGTACAGTTGATTGGTAAGCCTTTTGATGAAGGGACGTTGTTTGCGCTCGGAGAGCATATCGAATCTTTGGTAGGAGGAAAGGTCTAGCCAACCGCCAAGCAGGTTGGTATACTCATACGTGTTCGAAGTGTGTTTTTTGCAGTGGCCCCCAATGATACACGGGGCAAGTCGCTCAATTGGTTGGAACGTATCGCAACGCGATACGCCTGAGCGGTGTCGCAGAGCGACCATAAAAATCGTGAGGGTTCCACGCCTGATATTTCATCACAAAGCGCAGCGGTAGCTCAATTGGTTAGAGCACTCGCCTGTCACGCGAGAGGTTGCGAGTTCAAGTCTCGTCCGCTGCGCTTTGTGATGAACCCCACGTGAGAGTCTGCCAGCTGGCGGAGCGAGTTCCCTGGCCGGGTAGGCAAGTCTCGCCTGTCCCTTCGGACCAAGTCTCATCCGCTGCGCCATCATAAAATAAGACACTGAATTGCGTCTTATTTTATGATCTCGACAAAGCAAGGCGCAAACATGGCTATTCGTAGTTGGGGAACGAAGTGCACATCCTATTGTTTATTATTTGTTATACTATATACAAGGTTGTAAAAAATTATTCGTATAATTAAAAATATAGTATGGAAAAAGATACATCGGCAGAAGCGGCGAAAAAAGTAGCCGAGGCGGAAAGGCGACTCAAAGAAGCACAGGAAGAGCAGAGGAAAGAGAAGGAGGCTAAGTTAAAAGAAATGCAACAGCAGCGAGAAAAGCTTGATAAAGAGATTGATGCGCACAAAAGGGACTTAAAATAATTCTCCGCACTTCATATTAAGAGATGCCACCGGCGTCTCTTTTTTAGCCTTGTTCCGTGATATGCGCGGTTGACTATGAGGGTGAAACCAGTACAGTACTTCCAGAAAACCGGAGGTGCGAGATGTTCGAATCAACGCTCATTATGATCAAACCGGACGCCGTAGCGCATGAAGATTGGCTAGCCATTATTCATATGTATAAGGACAGAGGCATCAGGTTGGTGCATTCGCGACTCATGAATCCGATGCCTGTCGAAATTGCGCGTGAGCTCTACCAAGAGCATGAGGGCAAGTCATTCTTCGATGGGCTCATGGCCCACATGACGCAAGGAATTACCATGGCGTTCCTTGCGCACGGAGAGGAAGTCATTGCGCAAGCGCGGGTACTGAACGGGAGCACCAATCCTACAACTGCAGCTTTCGGGACGATTCGCGCGAAGTATGGAACGGGTGGCCCTGCAAACGCGGTGCATGCATCTGAAAATGCTGAGGCAGCTCAGCGCGAATTAGCACTTATCTTTCCGAAATAGTCTCAAACGAAGTTTAGCCCAACGAGCAATCGTTGGGCTGTTTTTATTTCTGTATGTTCCCGGTACCATGGATATATGTATCGCGGAATAGAAATTATTGCAGAAGTGAAAACTGAGTCACCATTTGGATTTCGAACAGCGCAAACATGGAACAAGCTTTTTACCGTAGCAAATCATATTGGAGACATAGTCTCAATTCACACTGATCCTCGGTGGGGAGGATCATTTGATCTCATTACAAAAGCGCGCACGCTGACCAAAAAACCCATTCTCGCAAAGGGGATTCATGCGAGTGACGGTGATATTGAGCGAGCGCTCTCCGCAGGAGCAGACTGGGTGTTAGTGGTGGGGAGAATACCGAGCACGCACATTGAAAAGTGCCTTATTGAACCCAACACCATTTCGGAACTCGCGCAATTACCTTCACATGTGCGCGCAGTATGGAACAGTCGCGACTTACAAACGGGTGAGAGAAAAATAGAGACATTTGCTGACGCGAGAAAAGTATTTTCCGGGTGGCTCTGCCAAGCGAGTTATGTTCGCACGATTGAGGATGTGCATCCGCAGGCAAGCGCAGTGCTTGTGGGGGAGCAGTTAGAAAAATTTTCAGAGTCTTTACTGAGCAGTAAGTAAGATATTTTTTTGGTGATGTGCCGGAGGGCAGAATCGAACTGCCGACCTTGGGTTTATGAGTCCCACGCTCTAACCAACTGAGCTACCCCGGCGGGTGTGACCATTCTATCTCAATGTCACTGTTTCGCAACCTACGATGAGTTAGATTGGCCTCGCTGACGCACGCCCTCCAACCAGCCCATAAGCATTCTATGTTTATCTGTACTTTTTCTTACTAATACACGCAAAGTGCCGAAATATGGCTTTTCAGACTGATATGGGGTTATTTGCTTGGTTGCAACGTATGATGGTTTTGTAAATTGCTCAGGGCGAACATGAGTAAGGCGCGACCAATGTGCGCAAATTTCCTTCGACCTGTGTTTATGAGCTTCATTGATTGTGACTCTTAATATGAGGTCCTTCGGCGTAACCTTAAAAACAAGACGTAGCCACTGGAGCATAAACACAACAATATTCTCGTCTCCGGATGTAAAGCCGACTTTTTCTTGTTTTCGAAACCCCTCACCCCAATAGAGACCAATTCCAGTAAAAAAAATTTCCCTATCATTCATTTTTCCAATATCGCGGACGCCGCTGTTGCGCAGTAATTCAGATCTTTCTATGCGGCGGTGGCGAATTTGTTCTGCAGCATGTAGCCGAGCAGGGTAGGAGGGGTCAGTTTGTTTTTTAAAAAGTCTTGATTGTTGTGAGGAAGTTAAAGAAATGTCTCTACACCAGTAGCTAATTGTGCTCACTGGCGCAGTAATTAGTTCAGCAATTTCATAAATACTCTTTCCTTTCTTTCTCAATTGTCGTGCTTGGTGGCGTAGGCCAGGGTTTGCCATAAATATATAGGCATATTGTATCACGCAAATCACATATAGCATATACAATATACACAGCGCATATATTGTCAGAGGGGTTGTGGTGTGTTAATCTGTAAGCCGCGGGATAGAGGAGTAGTACCTCGGGAGGCTCATAAATAATTGTGACCTCATGCAGTAATGTGTGATGGAAAAATTTCCGAAACTGCTGGAAACTCGTGAGAGCTTGGTTTGCTACAACGTGACTCGAAAGGGTGAGCGTGAACGCAGAGAAAAGCCAAGATTCGACAATCAGCAGCCAAGTCTAATCGGTAATGTACAGATTGGAAAGGTTCAGAGACTACAATGGAAACTTCCCAGTGGGAAGATGGTATAGTCCAGTCTTTATAGAAATGTAAAGTGAGTGCGAACCTCCAGACCCGGGTGCAAATCCCGGTCCCGCAACCAGAAGTTTTGCTCAAAAAACCGCCGCGAGGCGGTTTTTTGATTTGCAAAACAAATGTTCCGACCGAAGCGTCGGGAATACATTCGTGCGTCGGGATTTGCACGGTATCCCTAAAATATAAACTGCTTTATATTTTAGGGAACAGTGGTTCCGGAGGAGCAATATTCGCTGGAGTAAAGTGACTCGAATATTGCGGAGGAGGGAAAATCCCGGTCCCGCAACAAATACGAAAAACGGCGTACCAACACGGTGCGTCGTTTTTCGATATTTTGCGCGGATAGCAGATAAACTCCTTCTTGGTGGCAAGTATATAAATAAGTATTTAAGCGCAACGTTTTTTAACGCACAGCCTCTTGTTCAAGATTATGGTCTGATATGTGATAATTACTCCATGTATAAAAAAGTCTTTTTGGACCATTGGGTTGATTGGACCATTGCGATCATCCTGATGATCTTTATTTCTGTGTGGGGTCAGATATTAAAAACCACAATTGAGGTGGATCAGATCGGTGACGAAATAACTTTTTCAACGTCGCAGTAGCTCTGAGATAGGTGTGGGCCTGTGAATCCATTGCTCAGGTAATTATCTGAAAACATCCGACTCACCGAGGCGGATGTTTTCTTATATAATGGATGTATGTGGTGTATCTATATTTTACAATGCAAGGATGGAAGCTTGTATACAGGAAGTACCAATAATCTTGAGAAACGCTTTGCTGCACACAAATCGGGGAAGGGTGGAAAATATACGCGCGCGCGGCCTCCCCAAAAAATTGTGTATTCAGAAAAATGTACATCGCGATCAGTAGCGCTCAAGCGCGAGCACCTCATAAAGCAACTACGGAGGCAAGAAAAATTACGATTGATAAAAAATACAAAGTAACGATGTTTGTTTGCTTTTTACCTGAAAGGTGGTACAACGCTAACAAAGAACCTTGAGGAGGATTCCCGGTGAGTATATATACAAGCACGACGATAGCGGTACAGCGATGCGCACACTGTCCGAGCGTATTACATAAGCTCGATGTGCTAGCACATCCTTTTCGGTGTTTCTCTCATAGTACTACGGCAGTAGCTCCAATATATTGTGGTCACTGCGGGCAGCTACTGACGCATGGACGGTGTGCACGGCACCCACATTTTGGAAACGAGTATCACGCGCTGTATCGTGTGCCCAAGCGCGACATACGTCCGTATACAGAGAAACAAAAGTGTGCCACGCCCGCAGATGACGAAACAATGGGCCTACCACTGACAGCTCGTACGATTCACCAGTTGATTGAGCAAAAGGATGCCAACTCATTTTTCGAAGCGGTGATTGTTGCGACGGAGCGCGCCATGCATCTAAAAACAGGCGCTCTTGTTTCGCGAAGCCGAGATCGACGAGATACAGATGGTCGTCGTCTTGCGTGCTGGATTGCGAAGCGGTATATGGGAGCCAACATCACTACTCCGCTTATGGGCGATGTGCTTGGTGGGAGAGAACATTCTTCGGTGTTGCGATATCTGCAAGATTTCAATCCGTTAGAGGGAGCAGCGGGTAGGAATCTTGTGCGAGATACCGAGATTGAACTCCACAAAGAGCTTTTGCATCAAGGGCGAGGAACAAAGATACAAAAATCAGCATAAATCGGGGCGGTCCAGTGGACCGCCCTATTTCTTTACTTGCATCAAGAAATACTGTATATATTGCTCAGACTCAGTGGAGGTGGCACATGGCATCCATTTGGAATGCTCATACAAAAAAATTCTGCGAAATTGATGGAGTGCGCGTGAGCGCGGCGGATCGAGGGTATCGATGCCATAGACATCTGTCGTTTGCGGGACGCGCACAATACTGTGGCAATTGCGGATGTCGTTTGCATCAGAATCATTGTGCGTCATGTGGCCCGTGGAAGCCAAGTCACGCACCGACGTTGGAAGAAACGGGAGTGGTTCGGGAGTACATCCAGGCTGCGATGCGTGGCATGCGCGCGTATGACCGACTTGTACTCATTGCCTCGAAAGTTTCCGAGGCAACCGGTGTCAGTATTGACACTATGCGCTCAGGAAGATCAGTGAGGCACGTCAACGAAGCAAGGCGACTGGTGTGCGCAATTGCGCGCAAGTATGCCCCAGACCTTTCCACTGAACTTATTGCGGAATATCTGAACAAACATCCGCAGGTAGTGACGAAATATATGAGGATTTCGTACACACTTCGCAACCGCGTCGAAGAAGAACACGCTCTCCAAGTCATTGAGCTTAGTATTCAAGCTACGCTCGAGCGGATCAGCGCTGAGCGGCGAGTGTAGCACTGTACACTTTCTGGTACACTGTGCTCGAAGTACTTTCGTGAGGTGTGGCATGCAAGAGGAAAAGCGAAGCCTAAGATTCTGCGGCGTATGTAGAGCAAGGTTGAACCGGTGTACGCATGGGAAGCGATGTTTTGACCACCAACATGGAACGTATAAGCAGAAGTTTTGTGCGTATTGCGGAAATTCATATCCGTCGGTGTGCGACGAAACACGCTGTCAATCAGTGGCAGTATCTCACAGCACCGTTTCAGGTATTTATGCCTTTCCAAGGGGAGAGGGTACAGACGAGCAGATTCTGCATGTGGTACGCGTTGTCTGTGCAATTCGGGGGATGAATTGTTCGGAGTTTTTTAATCCTAGTGAGCGCTCATCAAGCCGTGTATTCGCGCGCCGCATCGTGGTGGCGATGTGTGGGGAACGTGGCACGAGCGTCAGGGAGCTCGCCATGGGATTACGCGTCAGTTACGCGACGATTCGTGAGGATCGTAGAATGATCCATGATCGACTGAAGGAAGATTGGGAGTTTCGAGACGCCATCGCACAAGTGAAGCTAAAACTTGCGGAAGCGCCAGCATAACGCCCCGTCCCTCGCCATCCGCCAACCGGCGGAGGTGAGGGACGGGGTTTTTCTATCCACAGCGATATATTCACCGCGCGCACGTATAATAGAATGCACACGAAACACAATGCGTAGTATTCACCGGCATTTTTTTATTCTCTTTACTCTTGCACTTGGTTTTTTGCTTGCGTCTGGAGGTGCGGCCGCGCTCGGCAAGTCTCCCGCAATGCTATCTGATATTTTTGTTGAACGTACTCCCGAAATCCCGGCTAATATTGGAGAAGCTCCCAGTGCACACGAAATACCCGAGTTCACTCCTGGTTCCGTGAAAGAACCACTCGCGATGCCAAAAACTGGTACAGCCATTCATGCAGATCTCAACGCAAAGGTGCTTGCGGTGTATAAAGAAGGAAAAGTTGAGCGCACGTTCCCAATTTTGGCAACGGGGAAGCCCGGCTCTACGTACGAGACTCCCGCAGGCAGGTACACCGTCAAGACAAAAGAGAAGAATCATTTTTCGTCAATAACAAAAATTTGGATGCCATACTCCATGCATTTTTACGGAAATTATTTTATTCATGGATGGCCGCACAAAGATGATGGCACGCTCGTCAATTCTACGTATTCCGGGGGGTGTATTCGGCTTTCCACAGAAGACTCTGCAGCGCTTTTTGAAATGATTGATATTGGCACTCCGATCATTGTAACCGGCGTGCGCGATGAAGTTACGGCTGCTCCGCGCGGATATTATGTGCGGTCCGCGGCGGTGCCCATTCCACAAGGCATTACTGCAACCGCATTTGCAGTTGCAGATCTCAGCACCGGAGATGTGTTACTTGAAGAGCAGGGAAATGTTGTATTGCCGATTGCATCAATTAGTAAATTATTTACCGCACTGACCGCGCTTGATCATTTGGATCACTACAAAGAGTTATCCATTTCAGAGTCCGCCGTGGATACTGAAGGAGTTGGTGGAGATTTGCGCGTTGGAGATACATTGGAAGTTGAAGAACTGGTATTTCCACTACTTCTCGAGTCGAGCAATGATGCTGCTATGGTATTTGCGGAATACACCGGAGAGCAACGATTTATAAATTTAATGAATGCAAAAGTTGCATCAATTGGACTCAAACAAACGACATTTGATGACGCCAGTGGTCTGTCGGTGGGGAACACTTCCACTGCGCTCGATCTCATTCGGCTCGCGCGGTACTTATACGTAAGTAAACAACACCTTCTGGGAGTCACTACGCTGCGTACAAAAATATTGCCTGCGAGTAATACTCACCACGCGTATCAATGGAAGAACATCAGTCAATTTTTGGACGTACCAGGACATATTGGGAGCAAGAGTGGATTTACGGGAGCGGCAGGCGAGACGCTCGTATCAGTATTTGAGCTACCGATGACGGAGTTTGAGCAACGTCCTATTGGGATTGTGCTACTCGGGAGTACAGATCGAAAGAAAGATGCCGATCTCATTCGCGAGTACATTTCTCAGAGCGTCTTTTATACATATCTCGCAAATACCAAGACATCTGCAACTGGCGACAATGTGTCGCCAGAGGCCGCGTCGGTGCTTCCTATTTTCCAAATAGAAGATTAGCGTTCAAGCGACCCATCCCTAACGCGCAGGCCTATATAACACGTCTTTACGCGAATAGTATATGAAAGTCGTATATTGCTTGTGATTTTTTTTCATTCTCACCTTGTTCGTGTACACAGTGTCCCTAATTCGCGCGAATTAGGGTACTATAAGAAGCAACTAACTATCATTATTAAAATAAATAGCCTGTCATATGGAAAATATTAAAGACATTGAGCGCACATTAAAGGCGATGGCGAACAAGCGCCGACTCTCGATACTCCGCTTGCTCCGGAAGAATGGAGAGACAACCGTGGGTGAAATCGCTGGGGAGCTCAGACTGTCTATAAAGGCTACATCAAAACATCTGGCCATTTTGTCATCAGTCGATATTGTAAATCGAGAGCAGCGCGGTTTACGGGCATATTATCATCTTACATCGTTACGTGCGCAGTCTCCTGCGGCGCGCGCCATACTTTCGCTTTTTTAATAAATAGCTGGATTGTCTATACCCCTAATTCGAACGAATTAGGGGTATAGAGTGTTCGTGCAAATCTGTGAGCCATGAGATACCATGTGCATACGGTATGACGAAAATTCCTGCTACTGTGAATACAGCAAATTTCTGGCAGCGCCTGCCCCAGCCATTTTTAGTATGCGCGCCCATGGCGGATGGAACCGACGCCGCGTTTCGACGCGTTATTGCTGCGCATGGAAAGCCGGATGTGATGTATACCGAATTTGTATCCTGCGACGGACTCTGCTCCGAAAAGGGACAACCGAAACTCCTGCGCGATTTAGTATTTTCAGAAGCGGAGCGTCCCATTGTTGCGCAAATATTTTCGTCAAAGCCAGAAAACGTCGCGGCGTGTGCACGTCTGATTGCGTCTCTCGGATTTGACGGTATTGATATCAATATGGGGTGCCCCGATCGTGGGATCGAAAAACAAGGAGCAGGGGCTGCACTGATAAAAAATCCCGCACTTGCAGTGGAAGTCATTCGGGCAGCGCAGTCGGAAAGCGGAGGGCTTCCTGTTTCCATTAAAACTCGACTTGGGTATCACACGGTTGAGCTTGATTCGTGGCTCCCAAGACTTTTGGATGCTCGCCCCGCCGCGATCACATTGCATTTACGTACGCGTAAAGAAATGTCTAAAGTGCCTGCACGGTGGGACCTTGCGCGCGCTGCCGTCGAGATGGCGAAAGGTAGCGGCACGCTCATTATTGGGAATGGTGACGTTGCGTCACTCGCTGAAGCGCATGCACGCGCTGAAGAAACTGGTGTAGATGGTGTGATGGTGGGGAGAGCGTGGTTTGGAAATCCGTGGTTTTGCAGTGGAAGGACGAATATTGGAGACGAGGAGCGCATCACGGTCATGATGGAGCATTTAAGCGCATACATCGAATTTTTTGGACCGTCGGAGCGGAATACTACAGAATTTCACGGGCACGGAAAACATTTTGCTATCATCAAGAAACATTTAAATGCGTATGTAAAAGGAACGCCGTCACTTTCTCCGCTCCGACATGCGCTGATGGAGGCTCCAGATGGAGTGAGCGCGCTACGCATTTTAGAGGAAACACGGGCGGCGGGGTGGCGTTCATCCACTGTAATTTCCTCTCTTTTTGGCCTATACTAGGGCGTATGCACGCATTAGACGCGCTTTCTCGTGAGATGCGGGAGGCGATTGGATCTGCCTCTACGCAAGGGGAGCTTCGAGATATCGAGCTTCGTTATTTGGGCAGAAAACAAGGCAAATTGACTGCAATTTTACGGGGGCTTAAGGATCTCCCAGCCGAAGAGCGCGCCATTATGGGCACAAAGGCAAATGGACTGCGCGAGGAACTCGAACGATTACTTGCTGAAAAACAGTCTGAGCTCAAGGGCGCACACACACGCGCACAACTTGAAAAAGAGGCGATTGATATTTCACTCCCGGGACGCCGGAATGGACGCGGGCATATTCATCCGCTGACGCGGATTCGACGAGAAGCGGAGGGTGTATTTATTCCCATGGGCTTTGAAATTGTGGACGGCCCGCACGTGGAGTCTGAGTTTTATAATTTTGATTCGCTCAATATTCCCGCCGATCATCCTGCACGAGATTTTTGGGATACGTTTTGGATTCGTCAGCAACCACGTCCAAAAGATCCAAAACAGCGCTTACTCCTTCGCACGCATACGTCTGCGCTGCAAGTGCGGTATATGCAATCCCATCAGCCTCCATTTCGCATGATCGCTCCAGGTCCGGTGTATCGATACGAAGCGAGTGACGCAAGCCACGATTCGGAATTTATTAATATGGAAGGGTTGATTGTCGATAAAGATATTTCCGTGAGTCATCTGAAATATATTTTGCTGACATTTTTTAGAACGCTCCTTTCAGATGATGTAGAAATTCGATTACGCCCAAGCTTTTTTCCATTTGTAGAGCCTGGGTTCGAAATTGATGTTTCTTGTACTACCTGTCGCGGGAAGGGATGCGCAGTGTGCAAGCAATCCGGATGGCTGGAACTTGCCGGAGCAGGCATGGTGCATGACGAAGTGTTTCGCGCTGCCGGATATGTTCCGGGTGAATGGAGGGGCGCGGCATTCGGCGTTGGTATGGACCGCATTGCAATGATGAAATACAAAATTCCCGATATTCGACTATTCCGTCAAAATCATATGAAATTCTTAGAGCAATTCTGATATGAAGTACTCCTATCAGTGGCTAAAAACATATATTCCCACACTGCCATCTCCAGAGGCAGTTGCTGATGCACTCGCGCTCCACGCATTTGAAGTAGAAGAGGTGGTGCGAAAAGGGAAAGACACTCAGTTGGTGATTGCGGTACTGCCGAATCGCGTGGCAGATGCAGGAGGACACGAAGGAATGGCACGAGAACTTGGCGCGATACTCAATAAGAAAGTGACGTTTCGGACTCCTTCAATGAAAGAGTCTCCCACGGTGCGCGCCTCTGGCGTGGTGCGCGTGCAGTTGGACGCTGAAGGAGACGTGACAACGTACGCACTACGCGTCGTGGATAAGGTGGTGGTAGGAGCGTCTCCAAAACACATGATCGAGCGACTAGAAGTCTGCGACATGCAATCCATCAATAATGTAGTAGACGCTGCAAATTACGTCATGTTAGAAACCGGACAGCCACTCCACGTATTTGATGCAGACACCATTCAAGGACACATTGTGGTACGGAGATCAGTGCGTGGTGAACGCATCGTCACGCTTGATGGCATAGATGTCGAGCTTGCGATCGGAACGTTAGTCATAGCAGATACTGATGGTCCCATCGCCATTGCGGGCATTAAGGGAGGTGCGCGGACTGGCGTAACGGAGAAAACGACACGCGTTGCAATCGAGGGTGCGCATTTTGACCGCGCGCTTATTCGTAAGACTGCCAAGTTATTGGGATTGAGCACCGATGCGTCACAGCGTTTTTCTGCGGGCCTACACCCATCGCTTGCCGCACATGGCGTAGATAGACTTGCCGCGCTCATCCGCGACGTTGCCGGTGGTGTTGTGCTCAGGGGGCGAGTGGAGGTGGGTGAGCACGAAAGCGCGCCAGCACGACTTTCTTTACGCACAGATCATGTGACACGTATGCTTGGTGTGGAAATTTCTGAAAAAGAAATAGAGGCGATATTAAAGCGTCTTGGATGTGCGGTCACGCGTCTTGCAAAAGCATCATATCGCGTTGTTCCTCCGCCATTTCGCATTGATCTTACACATGAAATAGATTTAATCGAAGAAATTGGACGTATTGCAGGATATGACCGAGTGCCCGCAGTTCCTCCGAGCGCGCAGTTGGTGCCTCCACACGCAAATGACTTGCATGAATTAAAAGAAGAGTTACGAGATTTACTTTCCGGTACTGGATACTCCGAGGCGATGAACTATGCGTTTATGAGTGCCGATGACGCTGCAAAATTACTGATGAACACCAACGACCTTGTGCAACTGGAAAATCCCATCTCCAGCGCGTCCGCATATCTGCGGGGCACATTGCATCCAGGATTATTTCGTACGATTCGTGATCATCAAGATGGAAAATATGCGCCGAAGTTTTTCGAAATTGGCCGGGTGTTTTTACAGACTCCCAAGCAAGTGACAGAGCGAGATCACATCACGTTAATGATCGCGCGCGCGCAGGAAAGTAATGGAGATGTATTTTTTGAAGCGAAGGGAGATGTCAGCACAGTGCTAGAACGATTTGGTGTGCCGGAGCACAAAATGCACGATTTTCGCGAGCGTCGTGACACGCACTGGCCGATGATTGCCGGACACGTTGCACATCCGTATCGCGCAGCCACTATTGATATTGAGGGCGCACACGTAGGAGTCATT
>CAYHYZ010000012.1:0-18189 GCA_964360995.1 uncultured Candidatus Saccharibacteria bacterium | reverse complement strand
GAGCGGCTCCAGCGCAATGTGCAAATAGCGGGGACGACGACGGCGATTCCCTCATTGATGCTGCAGATCCGGGGTGCGCGTCCTCGAGTGATACCGATGAGACACATACACTACCAACTACATTTTCAAATGGCCAGCGAATAGTGGTGGGCGTGGCGAGCGCAAGTGTGTACCCCATTTCGACAGGAGCGCTTTCTCCCACGAGTGGTATGACGTCCAGCGGGTCTCAAGCGCTGAACGCGGGGGGAGCGATTACTGTTTCCTCACCAACATACGGATTTACGGGTGCGCCAAGCTACGGAGGGGGTGAATGGTACTGGAGAGTAAATTTTGATTCTGGCACCGATGGGTGGGTAGCGGAGGGCGATCTCGTTCCTGCTGCACAGTGCAATGACGGGCAAGATAATGATACAGACACTTATATTGACCTCAATGACGTTGGATGTAGTTCAACGAGCGACAACGATGAAAGTGACGTGGAAAGTAATCCAGACGCTTCTGCCGCGTGTAACGATACGGTGGACAATGATGGGGACGGATATAAAGACAGATATGATCCGGGATGCGCATATGCGGATGATGATAGCGAACTCAACCGTATCTCCACCACGCACAAGGTAGGGGGAAGAATTATGTCTGATCCTGATGATCCGATCTCAAATAGTACTACGGTATATAAAAATGGATGTAGTATCAATATAAGTTTAGGAAAAGGGGAATGTGTCAGTCCATCAACAAATCAATGCAATGACAGTATAGATAATGATGGTGACGGCGCTACTGATTTTTCTGCTGATAGTGGATGCGCGGGTGCGTCTGATAATAATGAAGATCCCCCCGTGGATTGCGGAGACGGTATTGATAATGATGGTGACGGCGCCACGGATTATTCCAATGATGGTGGATGTACCGGCAGTGGAGATACCACAGAGGCTGTAATCGGTGTACCCAAGGATGTCATTGGTACCGTTGTAAATAGTGATCCCATATATGCCGACAATAACAATACTGGACAGTACGGTAAGGGTGCGTGGTTTTGGGAAGTGGATTGGGATACGTCCCCAGGGCCAACTCCGGCATTTTATCGGGGAACTAATGGGTACACTTGCGAAACGTGCTCACGCGTGGCTGTGCAGTGCGAGGATAAAATAGATAATGACGGAGATACTGCCGCGGATTATCCAGCGGACGCAGGATGTGTATCACTTTCAGATCGCAGTGAGGATAGCTCCCAGCACGAAATGACTGGATGGGCGTGGAGCGAAACAGTGGGTTGGATCAGCTTCTCAAATCCTGATGGTGCGGGCATTAATTATGGCGTTGATGTAGACGCAACAGGACTTATTTCCGGATACGCGTGGAATGAACACATCGGATGGATTTCATTTAATAAGAATCAACTAGGGCAGTGCCCCGCGGGACTTTGTGAAGCGCGCGTCGCAACCTCGACGGGAAAAGTGACGGGTTGGGCACGCGCATGTCTTGGTACCGCGACGGCTTCAAATGAAATTCCTGGTACGTGTGCAACTTCTGCTGATCATCCTGGTGGATGGGATGGCTGGATTAGTTTGAGTAAACAGGCAAACGAGTCCGTACAGTACGGCGTCACGATTAGCGATTGTAATTATAGTGGCTGGGCATGGGGAGGTGACATCCTCGGGTGGATTAGTTTTTCGGGAGCGTCGTATAGTACACTGCAGTATCAAGTCACTGGTGCAGAAGACGGATGCGCGTCTATTACCACATTTGAAATTGCGTGTGATTGGGTGAACGATCCGGTCAATGGTGAGTACGTCCTTGATTTTCTCATCGCAACCGGTGAGACCGACACTGATGCTGAAGTCAGGTCCTATTCTTCGGATAGACGCCTCAATTCACGGTATTCAACTTCCCCATATAGCTTAGAGGCGACAACAACCGCTGCCACGTTCCCCACGCCGATTCCTTCCGGATATTACGACATCTGGCTGCAAATATATGACGCTCATGGAGGAAGTACTGCGGAATGGTACCAAAGGGATGAATCGGCATATATCGAACTCTATGATGCCGCCTCAACCACACCCGGGTTTTCATACATCGCAAACCGCATTGCGGCGTCACTACCAACCACTGATATTCCAGACTACGTGCCAAATAATATTATTACCACCGATCGCGTCAACACGAACTTTTTCTTGCCGGTAGACGCGGTGAGCGCACGGTTTTCGCACAAATTATTTTCGCAGCTGGATCAAAGTGGAGATGAGTTTCCTACTGATGGTACAGATCCAGGCAATAAGCCAGGAGCACCACCAGCGGCTTATGCCTGCAACGACGGCGTCGACAATGACGTGGACACCTATAAAGACTATGGAGAAGGAAGTAGTAATGATCCAGGATGCTCATCCGTCACTGACAACAATGAATATAACGCATTCGAAAATACATTTTGGGGGATGTGCGTGCTACTTCGCAAAGTTGGTCCAGCGTTTGAACTTGACGTCACGTCGAGCGCAAAAACATTTGCGGTGGTAAAGCCAGTCGACGAATCTGGAGTAGGAAATTGGAAAACAAACGCTATCAATATTGAAGCAACGCGTCTTGGTGGGTTTACGAACGACATTACATTAAAGGTGGATAGTATCTACGTAAAATGTGTTGATGAAGACGAAACTTGTGCCGATGCGGAATTTGATACACTTGATCCATCAGACTACGTAGCAGAATTTTCAGCAGGAGGAACTACGGGCACCATGTCTGGAGTCGATCTAGATGAAAGTTTGTTAATAAGAATTACGGATGCGGCAGTACTTCCGGGGAGATATGGCATTAAGTTAATAGGATGGGACGCAACCTGTGGGGCTAATTATGTGAGTTGTGGGAAGCAGGACACACTTGATATCGAATTTGAGATTCGACCAGATAAAGCATATAGTCCGCGGTAGTTACGTTTGCTCGGTCAACTATTACATGAGAAAATAGAGCCATATGGAATATGACGTAGTAATTATCGGTGGTGGACCAGCGGCTGCGGCGGCTGGTGTGTACGTTGCGAGAAAACAAATGAAAGCGGTGGTCATCACCGAAAGTATTGGCGGTCAGTCAATTGTGAGTGCGGATATTCAAAACTGGATTGGCACGCCGTCCATTTCAGGGTATGATCTTGCAAAAAATCTTGAGGCACATTTGCGGGCGCAGCCAAATCTCGAAATCCGCATGCCTGAGCGCGTGGTGAAAGTAGAAAAAGAGAACGGAGATTTTTTGGTGGAAACCGACAAGGGTAAAACGTACAAAGCGCGCGCAGTGATTGTTGCTTCTGGTGCACGACGCCGAAGATTAAATGTTCCTGGGGAAGATAAATTTGAAGGAACGGGCGTAGCATATTGCTCAACCTGTGACGCACCGATATTTTCAGGAATGGACGTTGCGGTAGTGGGAGGCGGAAATGCGGGACTCGAGGCCGCGATTGATCTCATTCCATTTGCGAAGACTATTACGCTCGTTGAATTCGGTGACGCTCCAAAGGGCGATCCTATTACGCTCGAGAAGTTGAAAGCAGATAAAAAGGTGTCTATTGTCACGAACGCAAAGACCGCGCGTATCGAGGGTGATAAGATGGTGAGCGCGCTCATTTATACCGACACCAAAACAAATAAAGAAAAATCACTACCGGTGCAGGGAGTATTTGTCGAAATTGGCTCCATTCCGAACTCAGAGATTGTGAAGGGACTTGTTGAAATTAATAATCATGGGGAAATTGTCATAGATCACCAAACCTGTGCAACAAGTTGCCCCGGAGTATTTTCCGCAGGAGATGTGACGGATGAGCTCTATAAGCAAAACAACATTTCTTGCGGAGACGCAGTGAAGGCAGCACTTTCGGCGTACAATTATCTACTTGCACTCAAGAAAGAGAGTCCAGCGGCAATACCAAAATCCCAACATTAATATGAATATTGCAATCAATGGGTTTGGACGTACCCTTCGAGTGCCTCAGGGCAGGACATTGGAGATTAGTATGTGCCATGAGAGAGTCTACTCATCATGAATATAGCGATAAATGGCTTTGGACGTACCCCTCGAGTACCTCGGGGCGAGACATCGCAGTCTCGATGGTTATTCAACAATCTTTCCACACTATGAACATCGCAATAAACGGCTTTGGGCGTATCGGGCGCACATTTTTCCGACAAGCATTTGGACATAAGGGAATGACGATTGTCGGCATCAACGATCTTGGGGATGTTGAAAATCTTGCCTATCTACTGCAACACGATTCCGTGTATCGCACATATAATCAAGATGTTAAGAAAAACGGCGACATGCTTGTAGTGGGGAAGCAGAAGATTGCGGTGTTTCATGAAAAGGATCCAGCTAAGCTTCCATGGAAACAACTCGGGGTGGACGTAGTGATTGAATCAACGGGTGTATTTATGACGCAAGATGCGGCGTCTGCACATATCCGCGCCGGCGCAAAAAGAGTGGTTATTTCAGCGCCTGCGAAAGATGATACACCAACTGCAACTCCTAACCTTAACTTCAACGCGCTTTCAAGAAGTAATGTTTCTTCAAATGCTTCGTGCACCACAAATGCAACAAACCCAGTGGTCGCCGTAATGATGAAAGAGCTTGGTATTCAAAAAGGAATGCTCACGACGGTGCATGGGTACACTGCAACTCAGAAAATTGTTGACGGCCCCGATACAAAAGATTTTGCACGTGGGCGCGCTGCAGCAATAAATATTATTCCCACGTCCACGGGAGCCGCAGACGCAGTAGAGCGTGTGATGCCTGAAGTCAAGGGAAAGTTTGATGGCATTGCAATGCGCGTTCCGGTGGCCACAGGATCTATTATCGATTTTACGTTTATTTCAGATCGCAACACCACTGCAGAGGAGGTGAATAAAATACTTTCTCGCGCAGCAGCATCAAAAGAATGGAGTGGCATTTTACAGGTAGCAGACCAACCACTCGTCTCATCCGACATCATCGGCTCACCCTTTGGTTCAATTGTAGACGCCTCACTTACGCGAGTGGTGGATGGAAATATGGTGAAAGTGTGTGCATGGTACGACAATGAATGGGGATACTGCGCAATGCTTCTTAAGCACGTTGAGATGATTTCCCGGCTACTCAAGAAATAAATATCATAAATTCCGCACCACTGTTGCCAACGAAAAAGTGGTGTAGCACAAAGGTGTGAATAAGAAATTGAAACAGCCCACACGAGTGTGGGCTGTTTCTTTGCAGGGTAATAATATTTTATTACTAAACATTCATAAATATACACAGTTTAGGAGCTCATTATCCAATTTGTATATGAAGGTTTATGAGTGGTGTATTTTTATGATTTTCATACAAAAAATGTAGTCATTTAACTTTGTGCGTGATACATTTTTGGACATTTTTGCTTGCTACAATATATGCATTATTAGCGCCACATTATTAATTTGTTTTTATGAATAGCAAAACTGTCAGGCACTTATCACGTGCACTGTTTTCGTTTTTACTCACGCTCTCAATTCTCGCGACTACGATGCCACCCCAAGTGTCACAAGCTGCGATTACGGATGCGAGTATGCTCGATACAATTGCCTCGACCGTTTCTATTCTTGAGCGAGTGCTCGAAGCTATTCAGGTTTTTTTCGGTGATGAGTCTGTGGCGCAGACAACCTCGGGGGGTAACCAAGGAAATGGTGGAAACCATCCATACTTGCTGTTTACGGATGCAGAACTTGTTGGCATTCGCGCCAAAGTGAATGACACATCAACCATCAATAATAAATTCTGGCTTGCACTTAAATCCCGCTGTGATGGATTAAAATCCGAAGTGCAAAATTCGGTGTTTCCAATAGGTGGTTTTGGTTCTGGATATTCAACGACTCGTGGATATAATGATTCACTCAAAGTGACCGACGTTGCGGTGTGTGCTGCAATTGCAAATGACGCGTCCATGATGAATGCGGTGAAAGCTGCGCTCACCCGGTTCTCTAATTATCGACCCATTACGGGGACTGACGATCAGATAGAACTCTATGATGTTGGGGCATTCAGTCAGATGATTATCCCAATGGATATTGCGTACGATTCTTTAGCTTCAGATCTCACCACACGGAATAAACTCGAAGATCTGTTGTATGCGCAGGCAATGAATGTGGTGAATACAAACTATGCGAACATGGTGGACGGAAAAGGAAAAGGAAATCACTGGATGGGATACATGAGCATGGTATATGGCACGGGCACGTTGCTTAAAGGGTACACACGATACGGATCAGGGTTAACACCAGCGCAACTTGTTACCAAAGGGGAGACGATGATGAAGTATTTCCTCGACAACGATTTTGATCCTGATGGATCAGAGTACGAACCGTACAATTATACACAGTCGGTGGTCATCACAAATCTATATCTTTGGCATCGCATTCTTAAAAACTATTCGGGAATTGATCTCGCACGATACCGTGTTGTCGATGGCAAACCAATTCTCCAACGCTTCGGAGAATATACCATGCACGTCACATTTCCTGATTTAGAGCATTCTATTGGGTTCGGTGATGGTCGCGATAAGCTGAAGAATCGGCTTCCGTACGTCATTAATGCACTTGATTACAATGATGGCGTAGCGATGTGGTACTGGAAAGAAATAGATCGCCGGACCGTTGGGGCGCTCACCCCTACAAATATTCTTCGAGAAACCGGAGGGTATGCAGATGAGGAACTCGTGCCTATCGCACTCTGGGCGAGAGAAATTCCAGAGATACGACCAAATAGTGCGCCCGCAGGAATAGTTGACAATGTTAAAGTATATGGCGCACTGGGTACCACCCGTGGAGATTGGGGTTCAGGACATATCATGATGCGCACGGGGTTTGAAGGTGTAAATGATATTCAACTTGCCTCACAAGCGGGAGATTACGGCGCGTTCCACGGGCACTCCGATGAAGGCGGGTATATTCTTAACGCATTTGGTGCGCGATTTCTCACGGACACCTTCTTCAACACGGGCGGATATGACAGTAGTGGATACTATTATCTACAAAGCAGTAAAGCGCATAACGGCGTGATGGCATGCAGTAGTGACCTCACCGAATGCCATGCGAGCGGATACAGACTCAATTCTAATCCGCAAATTCAATTGTATTCTGCACCCGACGCGGTCATCACGCACAATGAACGCTCGGGAAGTATGTATCATGTTGCGGCGGATCTTGGGGCGGCATACCGGCGCCACGGTGAAGATGGGCTCACCACTATTGACCCCGACACCATCACTGATGCAGATCGTCACTTTGTGTTTGTGCGCAAAAGTAGTAGCGATGGATTCTACGTCGTGATTGATGATCTTTCGAGCAGTGCCGCACGGCGTTGGCAACAGCGACAGCATTATTCGGAAGATGTAACCCCCACACTTCCGGGAGGGAATAAACTCACGCTCACTAAAACTGGCACGTCGAATAAAATGTTCATCGACACTGTTTATTCCAATCAAGCAATGACGATGCGGGGGCCGACTACGTTGAATTGTTCCGGAGGAGGATGTGAAAAGTCGGTGCTTGATCGCTACGTGGAACTCTCAACGAACACTGCATCTAATCGGTTTGTCCAGGTCACACTCATCTATCCCTCGGCAAGTGGTACTACACCCGTTGTGGGAAGTCCTATTGTCTCTGGAAATGTCCTACGCATTGTGGTAGATGGTCGCACTGTCACCTATGACATGTCCACCAAAACAGTGACGATGAGCGAGGGAAGCACAATCCCTCCCGCCGCCTGCTCCGACGGTCTCGACAACGATGGCGACACCAAGATTGATTTTGGTACCGGAACAAACAATGACCCAGGATGCACAAGCGCCACCGACACGGATGAATACAACGCCCCTATTGCCACTGCGGTTGCATGCACCCCTACCACCCAATCGGTATACACCGGAGGTACGGCAACACTCACTGCATCGGGAGGCACCGGAACATTCGCATGGACCGCATCGGGAGGATCTCCTGCATCAGGATCCGGAGCCACCTTTGCAACTACCTATACTACTACCGGCACCAAAACCGTCTCTGTAGTTTCTGGTACCACGAATGCACAGTGTAGTGTGAGTGTGTCTACACCTCCCGTAACTACCACGGCATGTAGTGATGGAATAGATGGAGCAGACGGGGAAGACACCCTCATCGATATGGCAGACCCAGGATGTGTGGCCCCTACCGACACGAGTGAGTCAAACCCGACACCGGTGAGTACGAAGTTTGTTGTTGGGAATAACGTGCGCGTGAGTAACACCGCTGGTGCGAATGTGCGTATGCCTGCGGGAGGAGTGAGTGTTGATGATGGCACCGGGCAACCATCTGGTGCCACGGGTACCGTAGTGGGAGGTCCAAAGTTTGCCGTCTATAGCGGCGTGAACTATTGGTGGTGGAATGTTGACTACACGAACGCTCCAGATGGATGGTCCATACAGGACGGGCTCACCGTGGTGACCGCACCTCCCCCCGCCGCCTGCAGTGACGGTCTCGACAATGACGGAGACGGGAAGATCGACTACGGCACGGGAACAAACAACGATCCGGGCTGTACCTCAAACACCGACACCGATGAGTACAACGCTCCTATTGCCACTGCTGTTGCGTGTACCCCTACCACCCAATCGGTATATACCGGAGGGACCGCAACACTCACTGCATCGGGAGGCACCGGATCATTCTCCTGGACTGCCACCGGAGGTACTCCATCCACTGGATCAGGAGCCACCTTTGCAACTACCTATACTACTACCGGCACCAAGACTGTCTCGGTTACTTCAGGCACCACTGCAAGTTGTAGTGTGAGTGTGACAACGCCTCCAGTATCGGGAGGAGGAAACAACGGGAACGGGGGAAACCATCCATATTTAGTCTTTACTGATGCAGATCTTATCGGAATCCGAGCCAGATTAAATGATACCTCGTCAGTCAATAACAAATATTGGCTTGCGTTTAAAACCGACTGTGATAGTCAAAAGTCCGCTGTGCAAAATTCGGTATTCCCCGCTACGGGATTTGGTTCGGGATATTCGGTACAAGATGGTTTTGTAGATGCTCCGAAAGTACGCGACGTCGCCATCTGCGCAGCGATTACCAACGATGCATCCATGATGACTGCAGTGAAAGCGGCTCTCACGCGATTTTCTAACTACAGCGCGTTTCCGAATCGACCAACGGCGTCTGATCCGGCACTTATTGATCTCCACGAACTTGGGGTATTCAGCCCAATGGTTGTTGCAATGGATATTGCATACGATTCGTTTACCACATCATCAGATCTCTCTATTCGCAATAGGCTCGAAGATTTGTTTTATGCGGAAGCGGTAAGTGTGTCCACGGATTATCATTGGGGGGATCTCTCGCAGCCCAGAGGAAAAGGGAATAAATGGTACCACGCAGTTGGGTCTGTATACGGTGCAGGGACCCTGCTCAAAAACTACACACGGTATGGATCTGGCCCCACTCCCGCTTCCCTCATCACCAAAGGAGAGGCAATGATGAAATATTTCTTGAACTATGATATTGATCCAAAAGGATCCGAGTACGAACCATACAACTACACGCAGTCAGTGGTTACCAACAATATGTATCTTTGGAATCATATTCTCAACAACTATGCGGGGGTAGATTTGTTCCGGTACCGAGTTATTGATGGAAAGCCAGTCCTGCAACGTTTTGGAGAATATACCATGCACATTACCGCACCAAATCTCAACAATGCAGCAGGGTTCGGTGATGGTACTAATATACTCTCGAAGCGTGCCTCCTACGCAATGAACGCCGCGTATTATAACGATGGCACAGCGATGTGGTACTGGAATGAAATGGACCGGAGAAGAATTGGCGCCATGACCACCGCAAATATTCGCGCGGACTACGAAACTGACGATCTACTTACTATTATGCTCTGGGGAAAATCCATTCCCGAAGTGAGGCCATCAAGCGCGCCCGGAGGAGAGCTCGATTTTGTGCGCGTACACAATGCGACAGGAGCGAACGCTGGAGCGTGGGGATCTGGGGACATCTTTATGCGCACCGGATTTGAACAAACGAATGATATTCAATTAGTTGCGCAGGTGGGCAACCACGGTGGATTCCATGGTCATTCAGACGAGGGAGGATATATTCTCAGTGCCTTTGGCGTGCCGTTTATTGACGATATCTACTTCAATGGTATGTCAGGCGGATATGATGGCGCCTTATACAAATACATGCAGTCGAGCCGTGCGCACAACCCAGTGATGGCGTGCAATAGCACACTCTCCTCCTGTCATTCAACAGGGTATCAGCATAATTCCAACCCAACGTTACAGGGGTCTTCTCCACAAGTCGCTTCCATTACACAGAATGAACGCGTGGGAAATATGTACCACGTTGCAGGAGATCTTGGGGGGGCGTATCGGTCTCACGGTGAATTTGCTGACGGATCCATCGATCCCGATACCATCACCGACGCCGATCGCCACTTTGTCTTTGCACGCAAGAGTAACAGTGATGGGTTTTATGTAGTAATCGATGACCTCGCGAGTTCTGTGGCGCGACGTTGGCAGCAACGCCAGCACTATTCGGGAGAGGTGACGCCCTCGCTACCCGGTGGCAACAACATCACGCTCACAAAAACTGGCACTACAAACAAAGTATTCATCAACACTGTCTATACAAATCAGGCGATGAGTATAGCAAGTCCAGTGACGCTTTCGGGGTCGTTTTATGGACAAACAAAAGTCTATGACCGCTACATTGAGCTTTCCACCAACAACTCCTCAAATCGTTTTATTCAATTTACGCTTCTCTATCCGTCCGCCTCTGGCGTCGCGCCTACCGTACCCACGCCTACCGTTTCGGGGAGCACTATTCGTCTCACTATTGAAGGAAAAACAATTGTATACGATCAGTCCACTAAAACAGTGACGATGAGCGAGGGAAGTACCACTCCTCCCGCCGCCTGCGCAGACGGCCTCGATAACGATGGCGACGGGAAAACAGACTACCCAGCAGATCCGGGTTGCTCTTCTTCAACTGATACGGACGAATACAACGCACCCATAGCCGCCTGCTCCGACGGCCTCGACAATGACGGCGACGGAAAGATTGACTATGGTACCGCAACCAGCAATGACCCGGGCTGTACCTCAAACACAGACACGGACGAATACAACGCTCCCATTGCCACTGCCGTTGCGTGCACCCCTACCACCCAATCGGTATATACCGGAGGGACCGCAACACTCACCGCATCAGGAGGCACCGGATCATTCTCCTGGACTGCCACCGGAGGTACTCCATCCACTGGATCAGGAGCCACCTTTGCAACTACCTATACTACTACCGGCACCAAGACTGTCTCGGTTACTTCAGGCACCACTGCAAGTTGTAGTGTGAGTGTGAGTACGGCGCCAACAACGGGAGGTGGGAATAATGGAAATGGGGGAAATCATCCGTATTTAGTCTTTACAGACGCAGAAATCCCCGCAATACGTACACGCGTGAATGATACTACTTCGTTTAACTATGCATATTGGCAACAAACAAAGAGCGCCTGTAGTACGAGTCTGTCGCGCCTCCGGGACAGCGCGTTCCCGGTCGCAGGTCCATCAAGTCCTCAGACATTTATGGAGGACGCAGAAAATTTACGTAACCTTGCAATCTGTGCTGTGCTTGATGCTAACAGTACAACACGTAGCACCTATATGGGCGTTGTTCGAGATGCGCTCATCCGCATCAGCGGATATAGCACATTTGGTGTTGAGAGAACCGATCGGGGATATATTGGTGAGGCACAATATATTGGCAGAATGTACGGGGGACTCGCAGTGGCCTACGACATAGCGTTCGATTCTTTTACCACGTCAGCACAACTCACCGCGCGAGGAAAATTCGAAACACTGCTCTATAGAGATATTGTCGCAGCACAACTCGAATACAAAGATGAAGTGGATCTTGGATCTGATCATCATAAGCGTACGAGTAACAAGCGTGCCAATTTCTACGGCAGCCTACTCACCACCGGACTTGTGCTCAAATACTATACTGGTCCCGCGCAAGCACTGACAATTAATCAACTTATCTCCATTGGCGGAAGTACACTCACCGAGGTGATTGACTGGGAGTTTGACCGCGAAGGTGCTGCGTATGAAGCGGTTAACTACCAGCCGCATGTGGTTGCCGTTCCACTTTTTTGGTTTTCTGAAATATATAGCAATGTGCTTGGGGTAGATTTGTTCCAACGGAGCTTGAGAGGTGGAACGCCAATCTTGCAACGGTACATGGATTTCACCATGTATATGTTGTACCCCACACTCCACACGTGGCCGAGCTTCGATGATAGTAATACGCCTGTGTTCAACCCACCGTCACAAACAGGGTTGAACAGTCTCGTGGCTCACTACGTTACTGCAGTGGAACACTACGGAGACGGCGTCGCAGCGTGGTATTTGAAGAAATTTACCGATACGGGAAAAAAGATGGATACGAACGATGCGATGGCGGGTACCCTATGGGGGAGAAACGTTGCTCCGATTGCACCAAATAGTTCCGGAAGATTAAAGCTGTTGGAGGTATATAACCACGCGCCCGAAAGTTCTCCCGATATGCACGGCACCGGACACATATTTATGCGTACGGGTTTTGAAAATCCAAAAGACATTCAACTGGTTGCGCAGGCAGGGGATATTGGTGGTGCGCATGGGCATGGTGATCAAGGTGGGTATGTGCTGAACGCATTTGGCACTATGTTTCTTACCGACTTTACTGCTGGCAATGGGTATGGGTCAAATCCCATGTGGCCATATTTCCAAAGTTCGAAAGCGCATAATGGCGTTCTCGCGTGCACCGATACGTTAAGTTACTGCGGTGGGAGTTTATATCCACAAGATCCAGATAGCACCCGTCGGTTCCCTGGCCACGATCTTGTCTCCACTATTCCAACAATATTCACGAACGGGGCGTACGATCGCGTGACTATGGATATGACAGAGTCATATCAACTGAATAGCAATAACCAAGATGTCAGTGATGCAAAGCGACACATCGTGTTTATTCGCGAAGGGGGTATCAAAGGATACTTCGTTATTATTGACGATATTACCAGGAGTGTTGCAAAGCGTTGGCAACAGCGGTATCACTATTCAGTCAACTGGAATGAAACCGAGGTGAACCCCACAATCGTCAGTAACACAAAATATGAACTCACGAAAAAGGGAGCGACGAGTCCTAAATTATTTATTCAAACCGTATATCCTACCACAGGCATTACCGCGGCGGACGCGTATGGACCCTCGAGTATTGCAGTGGATGGTGCCGTTGCCACAGACGACACGGACAAAGATCGATTTATTCAGGTAACGACGAATGGATCATCAAATCGTTTCGTACAAGTATCCGTGCTCTATCCATCTGAAACAGGCACTGCTCCAACCGTCACGCCTACCATCTCTGGAAACACCATCAGCGTGTTAGTGGATGGTAGAACAGTAACGTATAATCAGGGAGACAAAACCATTTCCGTTAATACGGGAACCACCCCGCCCACCTACGCCTGCAACAACAGCCTGGACGATGACGCTGATGGTCGCATCGACTACCCCGCAGATACGGGATGCGCGAGCGCTACCGACAATGACGAATATAATGCTCCTCCAACGGTGTACATCTGCTCCGACGGTCTCGACAACGACTCCGACGGCAAGACCGACTTCGGTACGGGAACAAACAATGACCCGGGATGTACGTCCGCTACCGACAACGACGAATTCAACCTTCCTCCGACCTCTGCAGTAACCTGCTCTCCTGCATCACAATCGGTGAACACGGGAAGCGCAGCATCCTTCACCGCGTCCGGTGGCACCGGAACATTCGCATGGACCGCAACCGGAGGAGCTCCGACGTCAGGATCCGGCACCACCTTCTCAACTACATATAGTAGTACCGGCACGAAGACGGTGACCGTGACCTCCAACAGCACCTCTGCACAATGTAGTGTGAGTGTAACGACGCCTCCAATCCTCGCGCAGTGTGCTGACAGTCTCGACAACGACTCCGACGGCAAGATTGACTTCGGTACTGGCGTGAGCAACGATCCTGGTTGCACATCAAACACCGACAACGATGAATATAATGCACCATCAGGAGGATCCACCACATTCTCTATTGGACAAACCGTGACTCCAACATTTCAATTAAATGTACGCGCAAATCCCGGAGGCACATTGCTTGGAGTGCATAATCCAGGAGACACCGGCGTCATTATTGGAGGACCAGTGAGTGCAGCGGGATATTGGTACTGGCAGATTGATTATGCGACGGCTCCAGACGGCTGGTCTGCGGAAGATTTTCTCGTCGCCGTCACCGCACCACCCGCTGCCTGCGCGGACGGTCTCGATAATGACGGAGATGGGAAAATAGATTACCCAGCAGATCCGGGTTGCACGAGTACCACTGATACCGACGAATATAACGCCCCTCCTCCCGTATATGCCTGCTCCGATAGTCTCGACAATGACTCGGACGGGAAGATCGACTACGGTACTGCTACGTCCAACGACCCCGGATGCACGAGCGCAACTGACACTGATGAGTTCAATCTCCCTCCCGCATCTCCCGTCGCATGTAGTCCCACGGCGCAGTCTGTGATCACTGGACAGTCTGCTACGTTCACTGCATCAAATGGCAACGGCACATACACATGGACCGCGACAGGTGGTTCACCCGCATCAGGATCCGGAGCCACTTTCTCAACTACATATAGTAATACCGGCACCAAGTCAGTGACCGTGACTTCGAACAGCACCTCAGCAAGTTGTAGTGTGAGTGTAACGACGCCACCTCCCGTAGCTGCACTCTGCGCCAACAGCATCGATGATGACGCAGACGGAAAAGTAGACATGGCAGACTACGGATGCGTACTAGCAACCGACAACGATGAATCAAATCCCACGCCCGTGAGTACCAAGTTTGTAGTCGGTAACGCTGTGAGAGTAACTACCACAACATTTCTGAATGTTCGCGATATCCCCGGTGGCACGGATATCGGGGATCAACTCGACAATCAAACTGGAACCGTGATTGCAGGGCCAAAATACACCCTCTTCAGTGGGACACCATTTTGGTGGTGGAATATTGATTTTGCATCTGGCGCAGACGGTTGGACCGTCCAGGATGGCCTTACCGCCGTCACCGCACCCCCCGCCGCCTGCGCGGACGGTCTCGACAATGACGGAGACGGGAAAATAGATTATCCAACGGATCCCGGATGCTCGTCAGCAATGGATATCGATGAGTACGATGTCATCATCGATCCGGTATATGCCTGCTCCGATAGTCTCGACAATGACTCGGACGGGAAGATCGATCTCGCTGATCTCGGATGCTCCTCAAGCACCGACAATGATGAATACAACGCGCCGCTTGTCGCGTGCGCAGACGGTCTCGACAATGACTCGGACGGCAAGATTGACTATCCCGCAGACTTTGGATGCACGAGCGCAACTGATACGAGTGAAATCAATCCGGTGAGCACCGCAGATATCAAAGCAAAACCCGCGAGTAGCGGCACCTACACTGGTGGCGCCATCTCCATCAACACCGGTACGACCGCTTCCATACAGTGGTCGTCTACAAACGCAGGTTCCTGCACGGTGGTGTCAAACCCCTCCGGAACTTCATGGACGGGTACGAGTGGTACGCAAACCACTCCTACGCTCACCCAAGCCACCACCTACGCGCTCACTTGTTACCAATCCGGCGCCGTCGCGTCCACGGACAGTGTTGTGGTGAATATTGTGATCCCGGTGGCATGTTCCGATGGTCTCGATAATGACGGAGACGGGAAGATTGACTATCCCACAGATACCGGATGCGCGAGTGCGACGGACGACAGTGAAGCCGATCCCGTCATCACTGACACCACCGCTCCCACCATTTCCAATCTCTCGGCGGACTCTCCCCGGGGCGATCAACTCGTGGTCACGTGGACAACAAATGAACCCGCAACTGCTCAAGTGGAGTATGGGACGGACGGAAATCTTGGGAACGCTACGGACGAAGATCCGAGATATGTGACGTCCCACACCGTTACGATCTCTCCCCTCGACCGCAAAACCATCTATTACGTCCAAGTATCATCGAGAGATGCCGCCGGAAATACGCGCACCTCCAGTATTATAGGTACGTACACCGTCGCGCGCCTCCCGAAATCCCCGAAAGTCACGGAGCTTACCGCATCCATTGGATCCATCGTTCTACACTGGAATAATCCAACGGAGTATGAATTCTACGCAGGCACCATCGTGATGCGCAGTGATAGCGATTTCATTCTCACCCCCTCGCGCTCCACTGCGCTCGTAGATACCACGGGCACCACCTATACCGACACCTCCGCGGTCGTGGGTACGGCATACTACTACACGGTGTTTACGTACGATGATGAAGGCGTATACTCTGACCCTGAATTCATTTCATTTCGTATCCTTCCCGGTACCATCACCGGCACCATCGGAGGGGGAAGTGCGGGGAGTGGCATTTCTGACTATATCGCACCCCTCGCCCCCACGGGATTTGCCGCAACGCACAATACTGACGACACCGTCACCCTCCATTGGACAAATCCCACAGACTCGGACTTCTCTCGCGTTCGCATCCTGCGCAGAGCAGGTGGCGCTCCCACCAATGCCTCCGGTACGGACGGATCCACCATTATATATGAAGGCCCGGTCACTGCTGTTTCAGACGCGCATACGTATGCCGCCTCCATCTTCTACGCAATCTATGCACTCGATCTCTTTGGAAATATCTCGCTCCCAGCGGTTGCTACTCCGGAAACAACACCCACCACAAGCTACAACCCTGATGGCTCAGAGATTTCACTAGAATCACCCATATGCCAACGCACAGTCCCGGGTATTACGATTGCGCGCTGGCTTGTGTTTGGTGAATCAGGGGGGGACGTGCGTACGCTCCAGGAGTATCTGAACAAGATTGGACACACCGTTGCGTCTTCCGGTCCCGGAGCACCCGGCGAGGAATCTGACTACTTTGGTGCACTCACGGAGCGGGCACTCAAGCGATTCCAGTGTGAACGCCTTGGCGTGTGCAGCGGAAACCCCACCACCACTGGACATGGGGGAGTGGGACCGCGCACCCGAGCAGTCCTCTCAGCAGGTACCACGTCTAATCAATGTACAGACTCCGGCACTCCATCGCCCGGTCTCACGAGTACCTCTACTCCGACACAGATTGAAGCTCTCCGCTCGCGGTTGCTCGAACTCCAACGTCAGCTGCAGTTGTTGCTATCTGCGAGTTCGTAATCATTACTCATCTCAACGACAGCGCCCATACTCTATGTCCCCACTCAAAGTTGCCTCACTTATTATCATGCTCTCGCTTGTGGTGTCGTTTGGAATCTCCGTCACATCTGCGAGTATCAATAATGATGCGCTCAGCGCTATCGTCTCTCCGCTCGAGCGACTCATTCAAGCAATTCAAACCTTTCTGACCGGAGAAAGTAGTGTGGCACAAACCGCACCGGTGGTGGGCCGCTCAAATATACCCGCAGGGCACAAAGGATACTATTCACGCGGATGTGGGTTTGATATGGACGACGACGGAATTATTGGTGAACCGGGAGACGATTGCAACGTTTGTGACGGCAGCGCGGGTGATCCTAATGGGGATGCTAATGGTGACCCTGACGGTGATGGAGACATCGAGGATCAGATTTATGTGGATTGCAACAGCGGCAACAATACAACAGGGAACGGCACGCCTAGTAATCCGTACCGTTCAATCGATAAAGCGCTCTCGGCAAGCGACGGATCAGATGACGGAAAGGAAGATATTATTTGTGTACGTGCGACGTGTGCGTCATACAACGAAAGCGTTGTCGGGGGGACACTGCGGCGCTTCAATTAAGCCAAAGTGGTGTTTCTGGTAAGGGGCCCGATGGCGGGGGGCTTTACAACGAACACATCGCAGATGGAAACGAGGCTTACAATTACCGCTATCCAGCAGACCCTACGATGATAGTGGGGTGGGACACAGATAACGATGGGCAATATCCACCATACGACACCAACCAACCTGAGCCAGCAATCATAGACGCCTGTGCTGCCGCAGGGTGCCCGACGGAAGTTGCTGTAGACAGGGGGTTCCAATTTGGCGGCGGAGTGGATAATTTCGAGCT
>CAYHYZ010000011.1:0-18596 GCA_964360995.1 uncultured Candidatus Saccharibacteria bacterium | reverse complement strand
GAACGATGACCGCTTAACAAAATTACTTGCGGTGGTTGGAGTTGTGCTGGTACTTGGTGTAGTTGGATTTATTTTTCGATCCCCCGCGAATACTTCCGGACAAAAAGTGACACTCACCGTCTGGGGCACCGTACCGGAACTGACGCTCCGAGAAGCATTTATTAAATATAAAGAATTGGCTGCGGAAAATACACTGGTAGAATATGTATACAAAGATCCCACCACCTTATCACGCGACCTGATTCAGGCGCTTGCTGCAGGTACGGGCCCTGATATATGGATGACCGATGAGCTCCGTATCCAAAATGAACGAAACTTCATTGCTTCCCCTGCAAACGACATCATGTCGGTACGAACATTTACCTCCTCATACATTGATGCGGCTACACAGGCATACGTCTTAAAAAATAATGAAGACAAAGAGGTTGTGAGTGCTATTCCGGTGTGGGCCGATCCACTCGTGCTCTATTGGAACAAGACGCTATTTAATCGGCGTGCCATTGCTACTCCTCCAAAAAACTGGACGGAGCTTCAGAAAAACGCACAGTCACTTACCGAAATACGATCAGGGGATGCCATCTCCGTATCCGGCATCGCTATGGGTCGCGCAAAAAATATTCCTGAATACCGCGATATTCTGACGCTACTCCTCGCACAGTATGGAGCGGCACTCTACGGCAATAATGGAGAAGTTGAATTTGGAAAACAGCGCGTTACGAATAGTGGAACGGTTGATCCAACCTATGGAGCATTTCGATACTATACGGATTTTGGTAATTCAGGACTTTCAAGTTACAGTTGGAATACTCAATTTGCTATGCCCATGGCTGAATTCCAGCAGGGCCGTCTCGCGATGATGGTCGCTCCAGCATCGAGCGTGGAATCGTTACGACAAAAAAATCCCCATCTCATATTTGATATTGCGGCGGTGCCACAACTTGAGGGCAGCACGCGCGCCATTACCGCGTCCCACATACCTGCACTTGTGGTTAACAAAGCTTCAACAAAGCAATCAGAATCTTGGAAAATGCTCGCATGGCTCGCAAGCCCTGTGGGACAGCCATATGTCCTCAAAGAGCGTTCTGTAGCACCAATCAACCGCGCTCTTATTGGTACCTATAATCATCCCGAGTTTGGTTCGTTGCTTTCAGCGAGCGCCCTGCAGTCAGTACATCTTGTGGATAACAATCCTGATCTTTCGAGCCAGGTGATGTACGATGCGGTCGAATCTATTACCGACAGGCGGGCAACCATCAGCGAAGCCGTCCGTATTGGTACACAGCGCCTTATTGAGGGACTTCGGGTACAATAATACATATGTCTTGGTCACTTGATCTACTCGCCGCTTCCGCCTCTTCCCCATTTATGGATATGCTCGCGCAAGGCTTAATTCCAAGTGCGTGTGCGGGGGGGCCATGCCAACTCTGTGATCTCTATCAGCTCGCGCACAATATCATTAAATTGTTGCTGCAAATTGCAGTACCACTAGCAATTGCATTTTTGTTTTACGGAGGATTTTTATATATCACTTCAGGTGCGAACCCAGGTAATCTAGAAAAAGGGAAAAAGTCAATCACCAACGCCGCTATTGGCCTACTCATCGCATTTGGCGCATATGCCATTATTACGTCATTCTTGCTTATTGTTGGATTTGATATGCCCACCTCTGACGCTATAAAAGTATGGTCTGAATTTCCAAAATGTGAGCGCTACGACCCTCTCACGCTCATTAAACAGTGTGGCGGTACAACGAGTGGATTTTGTGCGGCTGGTAGTCAGTGTCAACAGGGCGCCGACGGCATGTTTGGTTGTGTTGCTGTGCCATTGGATGAGGGTCCGGAGTGTGGAGAAGTATTCGGGTGGTGCCCAAACAGCCAAAGATGCGTAGCGCCTGGTGGCGGAGGCGCGTACATATGCGAAACGTTTACGGATGCCTCCACCATGGCAGAAGATGAAGCGCGGGGTGTGCTCGCAGCAGACCATATCGGGGTAAACACCACTTGTGATACTGCTGCAAATAGAGGAACGTGTTTTGGTAACGTGAAAGGAGAAACAATGACCGATTTGCGTGCGTTTAATGAGGCGTGCGCAGCTGCAGTCGGCTCTTCCTGTAACCTTGTGGTCACGGGGGCTTCTGAATTCGGTGGTACGAGTGGAGATCATAGTGGCACAGTGGACACCCCTGGATCTCACCCGGCGGGGGATAAAATTGACTTGGGGCTCAACACTAGGGTAAACGCCTACATTGAAAACAACTTCGTACGAATGTCTTCTTGTCCGAGGAACGGTGCTGCGTCCTCATGTTATTACGATCCGGGAAATTCTGGAAATATTTACTATAGGGAAGGAAACCATTGGGACGTGTGTTATGCAAATTGTAGATAAGAAAAAATTTATACTACTTGGTGCTGTTGTGCTTGGATTTTTTCCCATTCTTACATTCGCACAAATAGTCAGCCCTATCGGGGCAACAAGCATCCCAGCTTTTATTCAGGGCGTACTTGATCAGGCGCTCCCTATTGTGCTTGCGGTAGCTATCATATTTATCATGTACGGAGGATTTCTCATTGCGTCTGCGGGAGGAAATGATGGAAAATATTCGAAAGGGAAAAGTGCCGTCATGTGGGCAGTTATCGGACTCCTGCTTGTCGTTGCTGCAAAGGCTATTGTGGATGGATTTTTGGATTCAACGGGACTGCGATAATATGAATCAACGCACCACCTCCCTCCTCGCCTTCGCTATCGCATTCCTTTTGCTCACTACAAACTCCGGTGTAGTTTTTGCGCAGGGAGGCTTTAAAGATCTCTTCAGTCCAGAGCAAGGAGAAGAAATGGGGGTTTTGGATATCCTGAGCAAGCTCACGGTGACTATTCGTACTATATTTCTCCCCCTACTCACACTGGTGGTCTTCTGGGCGGGGTTCACTATGGCGACCGCAAAGGGCAATGAAGCACAGTACACACAAGGAAAGCGGATTCTTTTTCAAGCCCTCATCGGAACCGCTATAATAGTTGCAGCCGAACAGTTAGTGCAGATCGCACGTGAATTCCAACGGCGGCTATGATACAGTATATAAAGGTCAATTATATTATTAGTAAGTCTATTTTATGAAGAAGCTTGTCAATTATATTGCACCAATGTCGCTCACGCTTGCATTGATGCCTGCGCTTGCATCTGCGCAAACGATTGGAACAATCATCACCACCTTCCAGGGGTACGCGAACGCACTCGTTACGCTCTTGATAATTGTCGCAACGCTCGTGTTCATCTGGGGTCTCATTAGTTATCTCATAGCTGGACCGGACGAAGACAAGGCGGCGGCGGCGAGAAAATATATGCTCTACGGCATCGTGTCTCTCGCGGTTATCATTGCGATGTGGGGTCTTGCATTGTTACTCCTTCGCTCGATTGGAGTGAATACGGGAACGGGCATTCCTGGCACCACAGGACAGTTCTAACCACCAGCACACTACAAAAAACACACCACACAATTGTGAGGTGTGTTTTTTTGCGCATTCATTTACAATATGTGCATGCTTGATACTGTAGCCGAACTCTTTGGAAAATTTAATACCGTAATTCTGCAACTGATTCGCGTTGCGTTTTATGTTGTGACCGCAGTGTTCGCCTGGGGAATTATCCAGTACTTCACTGCCGCAGGAGATGAAAAAAAACTGGCTGAGGCGCGTAACTATCTACTCTATGGTATTGTAACGCTTGCAGTAATGTTGAGCGCATGGTCACTCGTGTGGATACTTATTAACTCATTTCGTTTAAGATAATTATGGGAAACGGTATTGAGGGGGTGTTTTGGCTCTTCTGGGACCTAATTGTAGACCCAGCATTGATCCTCCTGATGGGCCTTGCGACACTCCTATTTTTCTATGGACTCATCATCTATCTCTCGCAGGCGAGCGACGCTTCAAAACAAGCTGAAGGGCGCAAATACATGCTCTACGGAATCATTGGTCTCGCTATTATGGCCGCCGCAAGCCCTATTGTACGTGCGGTATGCCTCTTTTTTGAGAGTGCGAGTAGTTGCGAGATTGGAGTATAATTGCGTGTGCCATACAATGTGATACGCTTTTAAAGCCTTCGCTGAGGTGGCGTAATTGGCAGCCGCGCTAGCCTTAGGAGCTAGTGGAGTAACATCCGTGAGGGTTCAAGTCCCTCCCTCAGCACAAATAAAAAACCACCGGGGAAACTCGGTGATTTTTTATGACATCCGATCAATTATGGATTGGTTCGGAATGTGCTTGGCCAGATCATACTCATATTCCCTCCGTTATCTACTCCTCTTACAAGATAGTAGTACACGGTGTTCGCCTGAAGGTTTGAAACCGTCACCGTATGGTTGGTTTGTAGCCCTCCTGCGTCGAGTGCGAGCGTGCCACTCACGTATGGTTGCTGACGAGGTCCGTTCGCCTCATTAAATACGAGTGGTGAGGTGCTCCAATAAACCTGTCCGTGTGTTTGCTCATTTGTAGTCCACGCAAACACTACAGTGGTATTAGTAACCTGCACCGACGGATTCGAAAGCACCGGAGTTGCGTCCCACGTGATTGGGCTTCCACCTCCAAGTAGCGCATTAATGCGCGCCCTGGTGAGCGGACCTACGCGTCCATATCCTGTTGATTCAGGATTTCCGCTGGATACAATTCCCTGCGCAGTCTGGAATCGTTGTACCGCAGCTTGGGTAAGAGGTCCGAAGTATCCGGTCACGAGACCCGAAGGATAAATACTGGAATTTGTTGCAAGGTACGTTTGCAGTTCGGTCACTTGGGACCCGGTATCACCAAAATCGAGCGAGACCGTGATGGCGGCATTTGCACTTTGGATGCCGAGAAACGACACGACGAGAAGCATTGCCGCGGTCATTCCTGCGACGAGTAGGGACCCACGAGATGTGCTTTGTAAATTCATGATTGTGTTCATATGTGTTCTAGTTTTTCACTAAGAGATTAATGGCAATCGTTACACGGTCGACTCTCCATGTATGTGCCTCTACAGTGATGCCGATCACATAAGTGAAATATTACAACCAAATTACAGGACTCCTACCTCTGTGGTGAGATGTCTGTTTCTATTTTTTATTCATATCTGCTGCTGCTTCAGGCGTGGACACTGTTTTACTCATTGCAAATAGATTTACGATCGCGAGTGCAAGCATCCAATACACCAACATCGCGAGTAGCGTGGTCCACTCAAAGATACTCCCCTGCACGACGGTTCTTGGGAATACCGACAAAAATGGAGCCGTAAAAGGCCATGTCAACGCGTACACAAAACTCGTAAATCCTGCCTCAGGATTTGCACCCATCAGCTTGAGAACAAAACGAAATCCAAGAAGCACCTCAAGAAGAGATAGCGCGTACCATACAATCTGCGTACCTTTAAATAAGGGTTTTGTGGTAGATGACGTATATGATGAGTCCATAAAAATGTATGAATTTAGTACTGAGTAATATTATCGACGAACCGCCTGCACGACTGCAATGAGTACGCACGCGCCAAGAAGCGCCACTACAAAGCTGTACAAATTAAAACCGCCACCGCCACTCGCTCCAAAAAAATTCATAATCCACCCTCCTATGACCGCGCCAACGATACCCACAATAATGTTCAGTAGCGCTCCCTGCTGACCATCGGTCTTCATAATCAGTGAAGCGACCCACCCTACGAGCGCACCAAACAAAATCCATAAAATAATATCCATACCAATTGCTTCGCTATATTAATAATTGCACGACTTGTCACTCATCATTTTTTTCACTACCACCGATAGTGTGCCTCGTAATACCGAGCGCTACGGCTTGTTTTTCAACTGGCGTACTTCTTGCTCTAATCGTGTAATATGTGCCTCCAACATTGTGGTACGTTGCACAATGTTATCTTTAAATTCATTCGTGTGGCGTGCAAGTTTTTCTGCGATACTCATCATTTCTGTGACATCTTCAATTGCAAGGAGAATGATCGGAGGCCATAAGGAGGGTTCGGTTGTTTCAGTAAAATGAATTTGTCTTGCGTTCAAAATCATATTTTTCTTCCCAATGACGGGAAACTCATGTGACACCTCAAACCCTTCAAAAAAGGTGTTTTTCGGTAAAATATCTTCGAGTAGCTTTCGAAGCGCTGGAATATTCCATTGCCCATTCCCTAGCTCATATATAATCTTATTTTCAGTGTCTTTTGCGTCTACCTGAAAGGTGCGGTAAAACGGTACGTTTGCGGCACGTATCCGAAAATCCTTATCGAGTATGAGTACTGGTTCTCTCACCACATCCACCACCGTTTTAATGTACGTCCAGCCCTGATCACACAAGTGGTGAAAAAAATCTGCCCCTATCGCCAAAGGAATGCTTGCGTCTTCGTGTATTTTTGGTTCTTCCATATGACTGTTAGACGCATCGCTCTTAAAAATATTTCATATTGATTGGTGGCATGAATTGTGCTACGCTCCGAGTATCAACGTTTTATCTCCGCCTACCTGCGCATGACGGTAATGTCCGTGCAATGGGCCGTGAAGCATATTTCACACTCTAAGGCTGTATATCGCTCATATTTACGAGGAGTGTGCGCTTCTGTAATGTCTTTGTCATATGTTTCTACTTCAGTCGTCCTAATCTATGATGAACAAAAGAGAGGAAGGAAAACTCAATACGACACTCACCACTGCTCATACGAACTTTGCAAAGGGGCTGTCGGTTCATGCGTTTTATAAGCTCCACGACCGAGCAGTCGGGCAAGATCTCGTGCAAGACACGTTTATGAAAACGTGGATGTATCTCGTGCGGGGGGTCAAATAAAACTGATGAGAGCGTTTCTCTACCATGTACTGAACAATTTGATTATTGATGAATATCGAAAACAAAAGACGACCTCACTAGATGCCCTCCTCGAAAAGGGATTCGAACCATCAACAGGAGACTCAAAACGACTCCTCAATGTGCTCGACGGCAAGTCAGCACAACAATTCGTAGATCGCCTTCCTGAAAAATATCGCACAGTTATTCGTAGGCGGTACGTGCAAGAACTGTCGCTCAGTGAAATTGCTCTACTGACGCACCAGTCAAAAAATACAATTGCGGTACAAATACACCGAGGACTTAAAAAACTAAAATTGCTGCACAACGCTACATAAATCAATAATTCAGACGTGTCAGATAAAATACCCCTCGACGAGCTCGGGGTGTTTTATTAGTGTGCGGTCGGTGCCTGCTTAGACTCATATTTGGTGAGATTAGGGAATCGGTCACGAGCTACTAAGCTCATCAGGCACTTCGTGCCCTCTTCGCTAAGTACTCCCAATCTGCCAGCCGGCAGGTCGACCCTGTCTACCGCAGGCAGGCCCGTCTTGCGTCCCGATGTACATCGGGACATGCTCCGACTTTCGATTCCCGACGCGAACAAATAGTTTTGTTCGCTCCTTGATCTTCTTCACTATAAATATACCCCTGCAACGCAGGGGTATATTTATAGTGTGCGGTCGGCGGGAATCGAACCCGCATCCCATCCATGGCAAGGACGTATTTTACCACTAAACTACGACCGCAGTGTCTTTCAATTCAGTTGCCCCGATTTCCTTACTAAATTTTATCAGATTGGGACGACCGCAAAGTATTTCAATTCAGTTGTTCCGACTACACAGCCTCATATAATTAAACATTGGGGCAACCGCATTTCGCACTGAATTGTAGCGATATGCTAGCAAAAAACAGCAAGCCTGACCAGTGTGGCGCGAACCACGTTGGGTTCACGCCTACCATGTATCCCACGTGGTATATGGTGCCCGGGGCCGGAATCGAACCGGCATGGGGTTTCCCCCACGACATTTTAAGTGTCGCGTGTATACCAATTTCACCACCCGGACTTCTTCTGAATATTACGCCCTCTATGCGTTGGTTTCAAACTATGGCAATTAGGACATAAGATTCTCAAATTTTCGATTCTATTGTCGCGTGCATTCCCATTAATGTGATCCAATTCAACTGGAGTCCGACCATCCTCGGACTTTTTGCTCCACCCACATTCTTCACACTTTGGATTTTTAAGCCCAGACCGAAATAATCGATTCCGCAACTTGTAACTTTGATAGCTACTATTTAGAACAAGTATATCGCTTAATGCGATTCTTGGTCTTTCTCCAGTGGTAATACCCTTGTTCCATCCTTGATGTGTAAAATGTGAAATAGAAATGTTGTACTTATGAATGAATTCTTTTACTTGAACGTAGTTTCCTCCAGCTGGTTTTAATTTGAGCATTAGTAGCGCCTGCCTATAGCTGCGTGATTGCTTGATCGCACTTATCATGTCCTGCTCATTCCACCTTCGCGATTTCATATGGATATTATAAAGGAAAAGGTACTGGAGTGCCTTAACAATATGTGTACCATTATTGAGGCCTGGGCGGGAATTGAAACCGCGCATAGGGGTTTTGTGCCCGACCACCTCTTTGGACATCAGCTCATCTGGAGGCCACGGCGGGAATTGAACCCGCGCATAGAGGTTTTGCAGACCTCTGCCTTACCACTTGGCTACGTGGCCCCAGATGAACTGATCTCCTAATATCGTCCGACTTCAATAACGTGCTTTAAAATCCGTGTTGGGGCAGACCTCACTTATCACTGCGCAGCAATTGTTCAATACGCTCTCTGTGATCTTCCCCAAAATCCATCACGAATCGTACTATGGGCAATCTCCGCATCACGATATGGTGTCCAAGAAACACGGCTGCTTTATTCTCTAATGAATGTAACATTTTTTCAATCTCCACAGTGAGATTCGTCGGAAACACGCTCACCATCACCTTGATTACTACTCCTCGTTTCGGAAGCTCAACATGCTTAATGGAAAGTATCGTGCCCGGAGCGGCGATACCTTCTTCCATAAAAAAATCGGCAATTACTTCTCGAACCCGCGATGCGTATCTCCCTTTTTTGTGATCCTTTGCGTCCATACATTACAGCACCTCCTCGTCTCCATACAATTGGAGCGTGTCCCCCTTCTCGAGATGCTCCACATGTGAAATCGAAAGACCACATAAGCTCCCCGCCCCAACGCTCTCTGTGGCTACTTTTTCTTTTTGTAGTGTTTTTACACTTCCCTTGCCAATCGCGCGTCCACGATGGAGCGCGTCGAATTTGTCTCCTTTATTTACGGTTCCTTCTGTCACCTTTCCGCCGAGCACAATCGTGCCCTTCTCCACGGCAAATATTTTCAGAATTTCGAGTGATCCTCGCTCCACACGTTTCATTTTCTTCGGTGTCATTTCCTTCGCAGTTTTTTCCACCCATGCAAGCGCATCATAAATAATGGGGAAGGTCTCAACCTGCACATTAAACCGCTCAGCCGAAAGTCTTGCGTCTGCAGAAATTTTTACGTTAAATCCCAGAATCATGGCTCCGATGGTGTCCGAGCGATCAGTGGCAACCGCCTTGATATCGCCTTCAGTAATATCTCCCACTCCTGTGTCCACCAGTTTCAGTTGCGTGGCACCAAACGCTAACTTTGTGAGTGCGTCCTCAAGCACCTCGCGTGATCCATCTGCGTCAGCTTTAATCAGAATCGGAATGATCGAAATATCATCGTGTGAAGCGGATCCCACTACATTTCCTCGTGTTTGCATGCGCTCAGCGATAGAACAGATCTCTTCTGCTTCTGCCTTTGTGCGACATGACTGAAATGTAGCCCCCACGGCGGGCACATCATCAAATCCTACTACCTGCACGGGAGTTCCTGGATTTGCTTCCGCTACGGTATCTCCGAGATAGCTTTCCATAATACGCACGCGCGTGAGCGCATCTCCCGCGCTTACATAATCCCCCACCTTCAATGTGCCATTGCGTACAAGTAACGTCGCGGTATTTCCCCGGCGCGTATCGCGATGCGATTCGATAACAATCCCGGTGGCGAGCGCCTCTACGTCAGCCTTCAGTTCCTGCATTTCAGCAACAAGTAAAATCATATCAAGCAACTCGTCGATATGGAGTCCTTGTTTTGCCGATAGTGCAACGAGTGGTACCACACCCCCCCACTCTTCGATAAATACTTCGTGTTCCGAAAGTTGCGTCTTTACGGTATCGGGATTTGCACCTGGTTTATCTATTTTGTTCAGCGCGACAATATACGGAATGTTTGCGGTCTTAATTGCCGCAAGCGCTTCGAGCGTTTGTGGTTTAATACCATCGTCTGCGGCAACAACAAGAATCGCAATATCTGCAACGCGAGCACCTCGCTCTCTCATTTTTGTGAATGCTTCGTGTCCTGGTGTATCGATAAATGTAATGCGTTTTCCTGCGTGCTCCACTCCATACGCGCCAATATGTTGCGTAATTCCACCGGCTTCTTTCCCAGCCACGTTGGTGGAGCGAATACGATCAAGTAGCGTGGTCTTTCCATGATCAATATGCCCCATGACTACAACAATCGGGGGGCGTTGGGATATAGTTGTGCTACTTGCTTTTTCAGACATAAAACAACCCTTACAGTAGCACATCAACAGGGTTTCTGCACTTATGCAGTCTTGTCTTCGCTCACGCCCAACGCGTGTGCAAGTGCATTATTTTCTTCTTCGGTCAATCGATATTTCGACTTCCCTTTTACAATTGGTTTTGCGTAGAGTCGCGTTCCCTCTCTGGAATATAAACTAGAAAGCACCACTCCTGTGTCGCGCGCATCGAGAAACGCAAGTGAAAAACTTTGATCCCCTCCTGCATCATCAAATGGATTAAAGCGCACGACACCAACGTGCTGCACGGCGTGCGCGAGCGCCTCATCAATACCATCGATGCGCTGCTCAATACGCTCTTGTGAAGCCATAATGGTGTCTGCGGAATGTGCAATATCACCAAGTAATTCTTCTAAATCTGATGCGTCTTTGCCTTTAAAAATTTTTCGTAATCTGCTCCAGAAATAGAACAGCATGGTCGCGGACACCACCACATATGCTAGTAGCGCAATGAGAATATATGGAACATAGGGTACAAGCGCGTTCATGAGCTTTAAGATCGGAAGAGGCGCGATTCAACAACGGACCAATCAAAGGTGCGCCAACACGCATCAATGTAGTCCGCACGCTTAATTCCATAATCCTTGATATATGCGTGCTCAAACACATCCATGACTGCAACGGGATTTGCGCCTGCAAGATGCCCACTATCATGTTCGTTAATCCAAGTGACAAACAATCGGTTTGATGCTCCATCGTGCGCAAGTATCGCCCACCCAATTCCACGCATGGCGGCAACAGCGCGGAAATCTTTCTCAAAATCTTCAATCGACCCAAATTCTGATTGTATCAATTGTTGAAGATTCTTGGTGTCGGAAAGATGCGTTGGATCTTTTGAGATTCCTGCAAAGTAGAGCTCGTGCAATCGCATTCCATTGAATTCCCACCCGAAGCGTCGTTTCATCTCGTTATATTGAGGAGTGTTTTTTTCTGCCTCATATAATAGCTCAAGCAATTTATTCGTATTCGTTACGTACCCTTGATACAGCGCAATATGCGCAGACATCAGATCCGCACTAAATCCCGGGATCTGGAGAAGGTGCTCAAAATTTGCTGATTGATATGCCATGTATATTCATTAATTCATAAAATCATTAAAACAATAAATCAGCAGCGCAGCTAATTCCATTGATTTTCTGCTCTCGTGTTCTCGTGATTTTGTGCTTTCATGCTCTGGTGATTTCATGTTTTTGTGTTTTCATGCCTATATCTTTCCAACGAGATCAAGTCCCGGGGTGAGTGTATCTGCGCCCGGTTCCCAACTTGCGGGACATACTTTCCCTGGATGCTCGGCAACAAATTTTGCAGCACGCAGTTTACGAAGCGCCTCTTTCGCGCTGCGTCCTACATCGTTGTGATGCATTTCGTAGGCAATGAGTTGCAAATCTGGATTTACCACAAATGTGCCACGAAGTGAAAGCCCCGCATCCGTTCCTTCTTCAATATAGGTACCGAACGCGCGGCACATATTTCCCGTTGGATCTGCGATCATCGGAAATGTCACATTCTTGATCGCAGGAGATTGGTCATGCCACGCCTTATGTACATGCACTGAATCGGTACTTACCGAAAGTATTTCAGCATTCTCTTTCTGAAATTCAGCGTATAGTTTTGTCGCATCTTCAAGTTCTGTCGGGCACACAAACGTAAAATCTCCCGGATAAAAAATGTATATCTGCCACTTACCCTTCAAGCTGTGTAGCTTGAGCTTGAATTGCTTGTCGTTTTGATACGTATCCAGTTCCAAATCTGGAATAATTTCTCCAATTTTTAACATATGAGTATAAATTACTGTAAATAATGAGGGCGCACGTTGTGCCCTCATCCTATCATACAGACGTAAAAATCCAAGTCTTCCGGCCAATCTTGTCCACCCTCAAAATACCGCCGGAACACTTACAGTTGGCCAAGAATATTTCGAAAAAAAACTTGGTCTTTCGGATGCGTTAACAGATCCGCGACATCCTCTCGCGCAACCCACCGCACTTCTGGGTGCTCATCTCCCTGCGGCGACGCGTCTCCCGACACTGCGCGGTACAAAAACATTGTGATGTGTTTGAGTTCACTGGTGTCTTCGCTAATCCCACCGTCCCCGATTTTATACCGCTCATACGTGCCAAGGTCGTTAATATGCTCTAGCTTACACACTCCCGACTCTTCGCAAATTTCTCGCTCTGCCGCCTGTCGCGCTGTTTCCCCTTCATCCAAATGCCCCTTCGGAAGCGACCATGAATCTCCCCACTGACTCACTACCAACACTTCTCCTTTTTCATTCAGTACTACCCCTCCCGCGCTTTCCGTGTGTTTAGTCATAGATAGAAACAGTGTAACAAAAAAGACTGCCACACGGCAGTCTTTTTTGTAATGCGGAGAGGGAGAGATTCGAACTCTCGATACCCTTACGGGCATGCCGCTTTTCGAGAGCGGTGCTTTTAACCACTCAGCCACCTCTCCACGAGCGTGTGTCGCCCACTATGCGGGACCAGTGGCGTCGTGGTTGCCACCTTCGCAATCATAAGAAAAGTGTGCTTCGGAATCGATAGTGCCCGCGCACTATCTCTTCCACTCATCCGCCAGCCGGCGGAACCTCTCCAATATCGCCTACTATATAGTTTGGTAACAAAATATTCCACATTTGCGTCACTGGAGTATTGACCGAACACCTTTCCCCCTGTATTATTACAGCTTCAAACTATTAGTGGAGGAAGGAATGTCTGAAGATTCGGTGGAAGTGGTGTTGCATTGTCTCGACATTTCAAGGGCACAAGACGTGCTCACGCACGCGTCGCTCACAATGTACAAAGGCAAGAAAGTCCATGTACACGTGCATCGTGATACGATCGCAAAGCTCAAGGAACGCAACATCGAGCATGAAGTGATCGAGTAAACTAAAAGCCCCGCCGCAGTATCTGCGGCGGGGCTCATTTTTTTCCTGAACCACATTGGGTTTAGGGTTTTTTTTCTGTATATTCCTTGATCACCCACCCCTCTATTCCCTCACTCAACCGAATTTTGTACCAATCGCCGTCTTCTTCTATGAATTCATATGATTCTCCCGGGAGCACTTTCCGCGCCGCATCATATACCGTGCTGGGGCCAGAGCGCACATTCAGCCATCCCGTTGGGGTGTCTTTAATATATATTCTGGGAGTTGTAGGGGCGCTGGGAATAATCTCGCTTGGCATTTCATCGGCAACAATGTCCGAAGTCACCAACGGCTTTGCTACCACATCCTCAAGCTCCGGAGGATCCCAGGTCTCTCCCTGAATGAGTGCCGCCGGACTCGATACTCCGCGCATCAGAAATACCATGCCAGTGACTGCCATGATTCCAAGAAATGCAAAGAGTTGCGGCGATGAAACACGTAGTTGGTGTCCGAATGTTGGAACGCCAGGAATGATCCTTCTTTGCTTGAGTAGGTGCGTTGCATACACCGTTCCGCCCGCAAGTGCCATGCGTGGATCTTTGTTCCACTGATAAAACAAAATACGCTCTGCGGCTCCAATAGTACTAATATAATTTGTTACCCCTTCAGGTGAGGCGCTCACAAAACGTAAATCTTTGCGTGCGAGCACTGATGTGTGCGCCTGCCGCATCCAAATACCAATACGTTGCTGTAGGGTATCGGTGAACACGCGAGGCAGTGAATATCCAATAATCAAAGCTTCTTGTGGTCTCCGACTAAACAGCATATCTAAATGATCACTCAATTGTTGCACTGCTTTAATTACTCCGGTCATTGGCTCTTCGATCACCGGCATAATCTTATCGTTCACAATTTTTTCTGCTTCCGCATAGTCGCGCACATCAGCAAGCTGTTGACTAAATGTATGCAACTGCTCAACTGCATGCTCCACTTGCGATTTGTCACACGGCACCATAACAGTACCAACAATCATGCGGTCATACACGAGTGTGAGCTCTGCTTGTGTATCAAAAAAACGAATGAGTATGCGCCCACCATGTGGCGCGCTGGCATACACCGCGCGTAGCGTTGCGACAGAACCAACATCTACCGTCACGTGCGGGGCACGCACGTCTCGAAAAAGCTGTCTCCACTCTTCTACACTTTCTCTTGGAGCAACGAGTGCATGATATTGCCTGCCATTGTCGCTTTCCGTTACCGCTGCACTCCACACGTGCGAAATTTCATCAAGACCGAGCGCGCTGCGGGCCTCACTAGTAGTAGGGAGTGTATCAGCGGAATACTCTGAAACAATTTTTTCTTCGTACGAAAATAACTGCCATGGAAGAATAAACACGGATCTTGCAGGAAGTCGCTCTGATTTAAATGTTTCTCTGACAGATTGTAAAAAATGCGCCGCGAGTTGTTTGTGATGTTCAATAACCCCATTCACCACAACTCCCTCCGGCAGTGGGTGCTCATGTAATCCTTGAACGTCCATGCCGCGGATCTTTCTGCCAACCACAGCAAATCGAATTACATTGTCCGTAATCTCAATTCCTACTGCGCGGCGAAGGTAAAATGCCATATAGTCAGTATATCACCGGCACCAAAGAAACTCATGTGAGTGCCGAAGCGGACATATGCAGTGCATCACGAAGAAAGTGAGAAGTGGCGGTACATTCGTACCACTGGACGCTTACGTTGATAAGTAACGTGGTGAATGTGGGGTACTTTTTTCTTCGAACTATTACTGATTGCTCTTTGATTGCCCAAATAAAATCCAATATGTTGGTGTCCATCCGAATCTGGAGTGGCGCCCCAAATCAACACATTCCCAAATTGAAACGTGCGAGCTCGTTTCCAATCGTGTTTGATAAGCATTTTTTTCTGTCGTGCGCACCGTCGCGTGCGATCTGTCCATAAGACCAAACATTGCCAACAGTGACGATACATAAAATGCACAAGAGAGGCTGCCTTTTTGCATCACATCTTTTTTCTTCCCCCCAACTTTCACATACACGCGTTGAAACATTTTCGTCCCAACACTGTTAAGCAATGCGGCTTGAAATGTTTCTTTGAGTAGTACACGTTGTGTCGTACTTTTCATGTGTGGAGCTATGTAGAGGACGTTCGAACTTTTTGCACGAATGCAGCGAATGAGGACGAACTAAACAATCTCCATGCTCTCATGAAAGATTCAGACCGTGAAGCAGCGTGACGCCACTACTTTTCCAGATCAACCGGTGGTGATTCGAAGAAGAGGACTCGGCAGAGCTCGAGCAGTTCCGTTGCACTTCTCCGCGCTTCTTCTGCACTGATCTCTTCTCCGAACTCCTCCCGCCACATCACTTGATACTCGAGGATATCCTCGTCGGTCAGTTCCATGCTCCAGTATAGAAGGAGGATTCACTGCAGGAAGGCTGGAGATGTTGCCGCGCTGGGCACTCCACCCGTCCCTTGACGCTTTCTTCCCTATCCCGTTACCATATCAACATGACGGCTGACGACCCAGCAACAAAACGCGACATCGAACAGTTGAAGCGAGCCCTCGACGACTCGTTTTTAATGGTATTCAAAAAGCTTGACGCCACGGATGACCGCACAGACCGCATCGAGAAGAAACTCGACGCACTCCTCTACCAACACCGGGTCGTGGAACGTGTGGAGCGCATTGAACATGTGCTGCGTGACAAGCTCCACGTCGAGCTGTAGGAGCTCACGCTCAGAGAAGATGAGTTTTGCACCCAACACCCCTTCGTACAGGGGTGTTTTTTTAATGCAGATGCGATGCCTTGCGATGGCGAGAAGAGGAAATGTTGCCTTTTACACCACATTTCCCAGTCTTGACGGGTTCGAAGGTGGACCCACGGAGAATCGAACTCCGACCTCATCCATGCCATGGATGCGTTCTACCACTGAACTATGGGCCCAGTGACCAAAGACTATCAAATATGCCCTGTTGTGCCAAATCCGCCGCGACTCTCACTCTCCATATTGTCTACCTCTTCCCACTCGGCAATACCATATTGAAACAGTAGTGCCTGCACAATGCGATCTCCACGTGCGACGGTAACATCTGTGTCAGAAAAATTGTACAGCGCCGCGGTATATTCATCATTATTTCCCGAAAAATCACGGTCTCCAATTCCTACACTATTTGCCATCATCAGCCCCCGCTTATGGAGTGATGAGCGTGCGGCAAGAAAAATCATATGCCCCTCGGGAGGAGCGATGATTACATTGAGTGGTACGTATGCCACAGAACGCGCAAGAATCTTCACATCGAGACGCGCGGATAAATCCACAGCAACCGCCCCCGCAGTTTTATACTCGGGAAGTGGCAGTGTTTTGTCGATCCGCTTGATACGTACTTTCATATGAAATGTGCCCTCGAAAGGAATCGAACCTCCATCGTCTCCTTAGGACGGAGCTGCTCTAATCCATTGAGCTACGAGGGCCTGGACGTCATCACTATTACACATTTTTTTACTATCCTCAACGCACTCCTATGATACAATATTTGCATGTTCTTCTCTCACGATGCACGGGTAATGCGCGCCGTTCGATTGGCACTGCCATCGGTTGTATCTGTCGCCGTCTCAAAAGATGCCGATGAGGCCGAGCGATCAATCCCCGGCATTAATGTGTGTATTCCTACCGCTACACTCCCCCGCGACGAACAGGGAAAAATAAAAATTGGTGGGGGGTCCGGATTTGTTATTTCCGATGATGGACTAGTGCTCACTAATAAACATGTAGTACTCGATCCGAAGGCAACGTACGCCGTATATGATCAGGAAGGTGCCCGCCATGAAGCACTGGTGGTAGGGCGCGATCCTATCCATGATCTTGCAGTGCTACGTATCAAATCGGAACATCGCATCCCCGCAATTCGACTTGGCACCGCACGTGGCATCCATCTTGGACAAACCGTGATCGCGATTGGCACCGTGCTCGGCGAATTTCAAAGTACCGTATCTACCGGTGTGGTGTCTGGTCTTTCACGATTCGTCACTGCAGTCACTGACGGAGAGGGGCATCAGGAGCGCCTCCGCGGACTTATCCAAACCGATGCAGCAATCAATCCTGGAAATTCCGGTGGCCCTCTTCTCAATCTCAAAGGAGAAGTGATTGGCGTAAACGCAGCAGTAGTGTTTGGCGCACAAAATATTGGATTTGCTATTCCTATCGATAAAGTCCGGCGAGATCTGCATGATATCCTCGAATTCGGACGTATCCGGAGACCGTATCTTGGCATTCGTTATTTTATTTTGAATCCTCGCATCCAGAAGCGTTTTCACTTCCCTGTCGACCACGGCGCAGTGGTGGTCACCGAGCAAATTCCGGGCGATCAAGCGGTCATCCCGGGAAGTCCTGCTGCACGCGCAGGAATTATGGAGGGAGACATCCTTGTGGAATGTAACGGAACTCCGGTAACCACTGACAATACGCTCGAAGATCAGCTTGAAAATTTCACACCGGGAGAAAAAGTAGAACTCCAAATACTCAAAGACGGGAAATATCGCACTGTTACGTTCCCGGTGGACGAGTGGAAATAAAAAAAATAGTGCTCTGCCCGTCTATATCGAAGCAGAGCACTGTTGGATTGGAGGTTTCGTACCTAGAGAAGCTTTGCTTCGTCGCCTAGCCCGTACGGCTGGACGTCACACTTTCGGCATTACAACCAGACGATGTATCTTCTCTAAGGTTGCCCCCTTCTGACGCCCATCGCTGTGCATACTAGAATATGATGCCTCTTCTGTCAACTCAAATGACACCCTCTCTGCAGGAATTGCAGAATTTCTTGGTGAAGAAAAAACCTCCACAGGACACGAAGATTTTTTGTTCATATTTTTTTAATATGTAAGTTATAATACCTGTGGAGGTAATACGTGATGGATGAGGAGTGCATTGGCAGAGCCGTTGAAAGACTGCGGAAGCGACTCTTAGAAAAACCAAGTGCAAAAACATATCAGCAGCCAACCCCATTCGAGCGCGCACAAGCACTCGCGAAGATGCTCAAACAAGATACATTTCGTGCGTGGCAAGCATCACGATTTATAACCTTCACCGGTTAGGGATGGTGAGAAGACTCGAACGGCAACAGTCCCGACCTAGTCGGGACTGTTTTTATATGCCCTAAATACAAAGCTAAAACCACGGCCGTGAGGCCGTGGTTA
>CAYHYZ010000010.1:0-20255 GCA_964360995.1 uncultured Candidatus Saccharibacteria bacterium | reverse complement strand
AGCTGGCGCACTTGACCATGACGAATTACGGGCGAGGAGGTACATCTATAGCGTACCCCATACGCTTTAACCCATCTACGAACGACACCAATCACGTCTTCGTGCACGATGTAGTATTGTCAAACTACAATAAGGGGCGGAATAACTACACAGATGCTTACGGTATCGGATTCCGCACGGCTGGGGCAGATGGACATTACATTGCGATAGAGAATGTACGCTTTACTGGTGGCGGCAGTTGGCCAGTACGTGGGCAGTTCAACGATAACAGCTTCATACGTTTCAAAAACATCACCTATGATACACCACAGGCTCCAAGTCAGACCATGCCACTGAAATTGTGGGCCTTAAGCGACCTAGAAATCATAGATTCCGTTTTCGATTGCACCAACCAGTCATCACCTGCCCCGAACGCAGCTTGTGGCATATTCATAAACAAACTGGTCGATAGGGTGCACATCTATGGTAATGAGTTTATCAACAGCACCAAGTCCTTTCAGCTCGGCTATAATGACACGGAAAGCGGGCGCGTTGGTGACATATTTTTCAAGCGCAACAGGGGGTTCTTCACGCAAGCGCTGTCGGGTTCCTACAACGGCTTAGTTTTAGACGCTAACCAAACAAACGGTATCGAACGTAGCGAATGCACCACCATCGGGTGTGTTGCTCAAAACGCCGCCATTGACAATGTGTGTTGGCTTACCGACAGCGGCACTGCTGGCAACGCTGATTGTGACTGCTCCTACCCCACCAAGGGGTATTTAGGTCGCGTGGAAATCACTGACAACGTATTTGACTTCGCGAATGCTGGCGCTGGTAATCTGGCGACGTGGCTGGAGTACCAAAACGGCTCGAATTGCCGAACGGAATCCTTCGGGCCGTTGCTCGTCAACAATAACACCGTCAAGAATTGGAATCCCACGGGTACAGGCGACAACATCGCCTTAATCATGCTTGGATATGGGTACAAAAACGTCTCCCAGTTCGATTTTAAGTACTCCACTGGCTCGGTCTATATCTACAACAACATCTTCCATGGTCTGAGTACCGATGATGTCGTACTCAAGAATTGGAAACGGGGCAATAATGGCTTTGGGCCACTTACCGGGCTTAATTATTACAACGGCAGCCCCGGAGCTGGTACACAATCCTTATGGATGAACAAGAATATTTACCCACCTGGCGTGAACTTTAAGCAGGCAAATGACACCGAGATCGAACTTAGTGCGTGGCAAACGTTGACGACGCAAGACACAAATTCGGTTACCTGCACCCAGACTTTTGCAGCAGACGGATACAGTCTACTTTCCACCGACACTTGTGCACTCAACAAGGGGAACACTACCAACTGCTCAGCAAAAGATATCAACGGCACTGTTCGCCCCGTGGGTGTGTGTGATATTGGCGCAGATGAGTATACCGGAGCGGTGGCGATTCCTGCATGCCAAAATGGCACCGATGATGATGGCGATGGGCGCATCGACTACCCTGCAGACCCGGGATGCACGAGTACCACTGATACCGACGAATATAACGCCCCTCCTCCCGTATATGCCTGCTCCGATAGTCTCGACAATGACTCGGACGGGAAGATCGACTACGGCACCGGAACCAACAACGACCCGGATGCACAAGCGCCACTGACACCGATGAATTCAATATTCCTCCGACGTCTCCCGTCGCATGTAGTCCTACCTCGCAGTCTGCATACACTGGTGCGTCTGCATCGTTCACCGCATCAAACGGGAATGGTATATTCGCCTGGACCGCCACCGGAGGCACTCCATCAACCGGATCAGGTGCTTCTTTCTCGACTACCTATAGTAGTACCGGTACCAAGTCAGTGACCGTCACCTCAAACAGCACCACTGCACAATGTAGTGTGAGTGTAACGACACCTCCGGCACCCGGAGGAGGAAATAATGGAAATGGAGGAAACCATCCGTACTTGCTATTTACGGATCAGGATCTCGTAGGAATTCGCGCCAAAGTAAATGACACCTCAACAATCAATAACAAATATTGGGTTGCAATGTATGCAGATTGCACCGCCGCCGAGTCAAGCGTGCTCAATAATGTATTTCCCGGAAGTGGCTTCTCTGGTAGCTATGACCAACGCGATATGTTTGTCGATGCAGAAAAAGTGCGCAATGTCGCAATCTGTGCTGCAATTGCCAACGACGCGTCCATGATGTCTGCGGTGAAGACAGCGCTGTCGCGGCTTAAAAACTACCCTTTCAGCGTCTTTCTCCCGGATCCAGACAACAATGGGTCTTTGGGTGATATAGAGGATATTGGCGTTTTTGGTTTTGTCATCGTCGCAATGGACATCGCACATGATGCATTTTTAGAAACCAATGCGAGTGACATGGCAGCGCGCAATTATGTTCAAGATTTGATTTATCGGTTCGCTGAATTGGTGCTCGATGATCCTCACTGGGGTAATACTACTAATACAAGTGTCCACCGCGGGAATAAATACACCCATGCAACGGCTGCGGTCTATGGAGCGGGTACATACTTGAAAGACTACACGCGCTATGGATCGGGTCGCACCCCCGCACAACTTCGTACCACTGGCGAGCAAATGATGAAGAATTTTCTCGAAGCGTCACTTGATAAAGATGGATCGGTGTACGAAGCATACAACTATGTGCAGTCTGTAAACATTCCAAACATGTATCTCTGGGTACAAGTGCTCAAAAACTATGCCGGCACAAATCTCTTCCAGTACCGAGTGATTGATGGGAAACCAATTTTGCAGAAATTTGGAGAATATGCAATGCATATTTCGGCACCAGATCTCGAGCACACCGCAGGGTTTGGGGACGGACGCGATACGCTCGGTAGTCATATTCCATACATCATGAACGCCGCGAACTACAACGACGGAGTCGCAATGTGGTACTGGAATGAAATGGATCGCAGAGGCGTTCGTACGATGACCACAACGAACATTCGCAATGACTACGAAGAAGACGATCTCATATTTGCATCTCTGTGGGGGAAGCGCATTACTGAAGTGCCACCCTCCAGTGCTCCTGCAGGAGTGCTTGAGCTCTTTAAGGCGTATGACGCTCCATTTTACGGACCCGACAGGGGCGATTACGGTTCTGGTCATGCCATGATGCGCACAGGATTTGCAAATGCCAACGACATTCAACTCATGACCAAGGCAGGAGAAGCAGGCGCGTTCCACGGCCATTCGGATCAGGGGGGATACATCCTTAATGCGTTTGGTAAGCGGTTTCTCACAGACGTATTCAAATTTACTGGCGGGTATGAATCGTACGGATATAAATATCTGCAGTCCAGTAGGGCACATAGTGGCGTGATGGCGTGTACTACGGACCTCACAACGTGCGAGGCAAGTGGGTATCAGCATTATTCAGAGCCAACGCTGAATGGATTTAACAAAATTGCCTCAATTACACAAGCCGTGAGTTCCGGTGACATGCACCGCATGGCGATGGATCTCACCACTGCGTACCAGCGGAATCCAAAAAACACATCTATCACTGACGCAAAACGTCACATCGTATTTGTCCGCAAAAACAGTAGCGATGGATATTACGTCGTCATTGATGATCTTTCGAGTTCCGTCGCACGGAGATGGCAGCAGAGGCAGCATTACTCGGAGGATGTCACCCCTTCGCTTCCTGGCGGGAGTAAAGTCACACTGTCGTCCATTGAAACCCCCGCGAATAAAGTGTTCATCAATACGGTATATTCCAACGAAGCGATGACCATGAGAGGGCCTAGTGATGAGACTGATGGAAGCTACATGTTAGACCACTTTGTTGAACTCACTACCAACAACGCCTCCAACCGTTTCGTCCAAGTCACCTTACTCTATCCATCCGCCACTGGTGTCGCGCCCGTTGTATCGTCTCCGATCGTCTCCGGAAACGTCGTCACTGTGACGGTAGATGGGAGAACAGTCACATATGATCAGTCCACAAAGACAGTGACAATGAGTGGGGGAGGCACCCCACCTGCAGTCTGTAATGACGGTCTCGACAATGACAGTGACGGAAAGATCGACTATGGTACTGCCGCAAGTAACGACCCCGGATGCACAAGTGCAACTGATACCGATGAATACAATACTCCTCCCGCACAGTGCGCAGATGGTCTCGACAACGACAGTGACGGCAAAACAGACTTTGGTACCGGCACGAGCAACGATCCTGGTTGTACCTCAAACACTGACAATGATGAATTTAATCTTCCTCCGACGTCACCAGTGACCTGTAGTCCTACTTCGCAATCTGCATACACCGGTGTGTCTGCATCATTTACCGCTGCAAATGGCAACGGCACCTACGCGTGGACTGCCACGGGAGGTTCACCAGCCACAGGATCAGGCGCATCATTCTCGACTACCTATAGTAGTACCGGTACCAAGTCAGTGGCCGTCACCTCCAACAGCACCTCTGCAAGTTGCAGTGTGAGTGTAACGACGCCACCGGTATCAACTACAGCTTGTTCTGATGATGTAGACGGCACTGATAGTGAAGACACTCTCATCGACATGGCAGATCCGGGATGTGCTATCAGTTCTGACACAGACGAATCAAACCCCACCCCCAGTACGCGCTTTACCATTGGGAACAACGTGGTTGTTTCAAACACTGGAGGCACGAATGTGCGCGAGTATCCCGCGGGACCTACCGTGACAGATACCGGGCAAGCATATCTGGCTACAGGACGGGTTGTTGGTGGTCCAAAATATGCGGCACTTTCTGGTGCAGCGGCCATCTGGTGGTGGCAGTTTGACTTTACGAACGCTCCTGACGGATGGGCAGGAGAAGGATCACTTACACGCACTACAGTATCTACTGCATGTGCAAACGGAGCCGATGATGACAGCGATGGTCTTATTGATCTCGCTGATCCGGGATGTACCAGCGCGGAGGACACGGATGAATACAATATTACACTCCCAGTGTGTTCTGACGGCCGCGACAACGACTCTGACGGTCTCGTCGACATGGCTGATTATGGTTGTGCCATCGGAACCGACACGGATGAATCGAATCCAACTGTATCGACCAAATTCTCTATTGGCACCAACATCACCGTCTCTGGTATTGAAGGCGTGAACGTGCGCGAGTATCCCGCAGGTCCCACTGTGACTGGTGTGGCACAACCAACCGACGCAACAGGTCGTGTGATAGCAGGTCCCAAGTATGCCGTACTCAACGGCACGGGATATTGGTGGTGGCAGATTGATTACGTGAGCGCACCTGATGGATGGAGTGGAGAGACCCTCCTCTCCGCAGTGCCGGAGGTACCTGCGATTGCCTGTGCAAACAGCAGAGACGACGATGGAGATGGACGCACCGACATGCAAGACCCGGGATGTGTAACTGCAACCGACATCGATGAATCCAATCCCACACCGGTGAGCACCAAGTTTGCGGTTGGGAACACCGTGAGCGTCACGACCACCACATTCCTCAACGTTCGCAAAGTCAAACTGGAACCGTGATTTCAGGACCAAAGTACGCACTCTTCAGCGGAACTCCATTCTGGTGGTGGAACATTGATTTTGCATCTGGCGCAGACGGTTGGACCGTCCAGGATGGTCTGACCGCGGTGACCGCACCCCCCGCCGCCTGCGCGGACGGTCTCGACAATGACTCCGACGGAAAGATCGACTTCGGCACTACCGCAAACAACGATCCGGGTTGTACCTCAAACACCGACATTGATGAATTCAATATTCCTCCCACCTCTACCGTCACCTGTAGTCCTGCTACGCAATCGGTGAATACTGGGACTTCCGCATCCTTTACTGCAGGAGGAGGCAACGGTACGTTCTCTTGGTCTGCAACAGGAGGATCACCCTCAACCGGATCTGGTTCCTCATTCTCGACTACCTATACGAGTACCGGCACCAAAACGGTCTCGGTTACTTCAGGTACTACGAATGCACAGTGCAGTGTGAGTGTGAGTACGCCACCTGTGTCGGGAGGTGGGAATAATGGTAATGGCGGAAATCATCCATACATGCTATTTACCGATGCACAGCTCGTGGGCATACGGGCCAAACTCAATGACACTTCAACCATCAATAATAAATTCTGGCTTGCGTTTAAGGCTAACTGCGATAGCCAGAAATCTGCTGTGCAAAATTCGGTATTTCCCGCAACTGGTTTCGGTTCTGGATATTCAGTGGTAGACGGATATGTAGATGCACCAAAAGTACGTGACGTAGCAATCTGCGCGGCGATTGCAAATGATGCGTCAATGATGTCGGCAGTGAAAGCGGCGCTCACGCGATTTTCTAATTACGAAGCTTTCCCCAATCAACCAACCGCATCGGATCCATATGTAATTGATTTGCATGAACTCGGAGTATTCAGTCCGATGGTGGTTGCTATGGACATTGCGTACGACACGTTTACGACGTCTGCCGATATCACCACACGCAATCGTCTAGAAGACTTGTTCTACGACGAAGCGGTCAGTGTTTCCACTGACTACCATTGGGGAAATCTTATTTCAACGAACCGTGGAGGAGGTAATAAATTGTATCACGCGGTAGGTTCGGTGTACGGCGCAGGTATTCTGTTAAAAAACTATAATCGGTACGGAACAGGCCCTACCCCAGCGTCACTCATTACGGAAGGGGAGGCAATGATGAAAAATTTCCTCGACCGCAATATTGATCCCGATGGATCCGAGAATGAGCCATACAACTATACGCAAGCGGTGGTGATTCCGAACATGTATCTCTGGCACCACATTTTGAAAAACTACGCCGGAATAGACCTTGCCCAGTATCGATACGTGAATGGAAAGCCCATTCTCCAGAGGTTCGGCGAGTATGCGATGCACGTTGCCGCGCCCGACTTGGAGCACTCCATAGGATTCGGTGATGGACGCGCTGGACTGGATAACCGTCTGCCGTATGTCATGAACGCATTGGAATACAATGATGGCGTTGCGATGTGGTACTGGAAAGAAATGGATCGACGGACGGTAGGGTCAATGACTACTACAAATATTCTGCGAGAATATAAAAACCCCAGCCATTTATTCCAGATCGCTCTTTGGGGCAAAGAAATTGCCGAAGTACGCCCAAGCAGTGCTCCTGCGGGGGCGTTGGACTACGTACGAGTACACGACGCACAGGGGATACTTGGTGGTGACCGGGGTTCGGGAGAAATCTTTATGCGTACCGGGTTTGAAAATGAGAGTGATATTAAACTTTCCGCACAAGCAGGAAATCATGGCGGTTTCCACGGACACTCGGACGAAGGCGCGTACATCCTTAATGCGTTTGGCGCGCGATTTCTCACGGACACCTTCTTCAACACGGGCGGATATGACAGTAGCGGATACGCATATCTCCAAGGAAGCAAAGCACACAACGGTGTGATGGCATGCAATAGTAATCTTACCTCTTGTCATGCAAGTGGGTATCCACATAATTCCAATCCGAAACTACATGATAATTCTCCGCAGGTCGCTGCCATTACGCATAACGAACGTTCGGGCGGCACGTACCACGTGGCTGCGGATCTGACGGAATCGTATCAGCGCCACGGCGAGTTTGCGGACGGCACCATCGATCCCGATACTATTACCGATGCAGATCGCCATTTTGTCTTTGTCCGCAAAAGTAGTAGTGACGGATTCTATGTGGTTATCGATGACCTTGCCAGCTCGGTCACGCGGCGGTGGCAACAGCGTCAACACTATTCGGAGGATGTGACCCCTTCACTCCCTGGTGGTAGTAAAGTAACACTCACCAAAACCGGCACGTCGAATAAAGTGTTCATTGATACTATTTACTCCAACCAAGCAATGACCATGAGAGGGCCCACCGTACTTCCTGCTGCAAGTGGAAGCGAAGCGTCCGTCCTTGATCGTTACGTCGAACTCACAACGAACAATGCTTCTGGTCGTTTCATCCAAATGACACTGCTCTATCCATCTGCATCTGGTGTTGCCCCAACTGTTCCTAACCCAGTCATATCGGGAAATACCATTAGTATCACTATTGATGGAAAAACCATTAGGTATGATCAATCCACAAAAACTGTCACCCTGCCTTAGTGCTATATTTCAAATTCGTTAGTGCGTCAGAAAATATTAGATAGTGCACATAGTTTCTCAGATCAACAAAACCGCCCCGATGTAGGTTGGGACGGTTTTGTTTTGACTCGTACTGTGGCATGATAGTCATATGCGCATTCACATCGCGGCGGACCACGCAGGGTACGCGCTGAAAGAATATTTGAAAATTCACCTCACCACCGACGGACATGAGTGCCTAGATTATGGCGCGCACGAACTTGATCGAGAAGACGATTATCCTGATATGGTGAGCGCGTGCATGAAGGGACTTCTGAAGGATCTTTCCGCGTCAGCCAGTGCTATGGGGGTGATTCTTGGAGGATCGGGACAGGGAGAGGCAATCATAGCAAATAAATTTCCTAAAATTCGAGCGATTGTATACTGCGCCGCAAACCAAGACATCATACGACTTTCAAGAGAGCATAATGACGCAAATGTACTATCACTTGGAGCGAGATTTTTATCTGAAGCAGACGCGCTCGAAGCGGTCCGGTTGTGGGTGAAGACACCATTTTCAAGAGATCCACGGCATGTGCGACGAATTCGTAAAATTACCGATATTGAGCGCTTGATATGAATCCGAAAATCATTCCCGCAATTAATGCGGGATCGCTGAGTGAGGTAGCGAGTGCTATGAAGCGATTGGAGCGTGAATTATCGGGACACCAACAGGCTCCCACGCATATTCATATTGATATTGCCGATGGAACACTGACGCCAAACGTGCTGTGGCACAATCCCGAGGATCTTGAGAAACTTTCCTCATCGTTTCGTATTGAGCTACACCTCATGCTCAGTGACATGGATACGCGCTTTCAATTTTGGTTACGTCCGCACATTAATCGCTACATTGTTCAATTTGAGGGGTGCGAAAAGCCTCGATCCGTTGCCTCTGCTGCCAAAAGAATTGGAAAAGAATTTGGATTCAGTCTCGCTCCGCACACCGATCCGTCAGCGATCAGTGACGTGGCAGGGCACATGGACGTATTACAATTACTCGCAGTCTCTCCTGGGCGTGCTGGCCAAAAAATGGACGTAGGAACCATTAAAAAAATTGCTACTGCGAAAAAACTATATCCAACACTTCCAATAGCAATTGATGGAGGTATTAATGAGATGACGATTGGGCCATGTGCTGTTGCGGGAGCCTCTCGGTTCGTTGCGGCATCCTATTTATTCGGAGGTGATAATATTCGCGCGCAGTATGACGCGCTTCTTAAAAAAATTGATCAATCATAAACTTGCACAGCTCATATTTTCCCTAGTCGTTGTCTTGAGTGGGTACGCACTCGCGTTATTCGGCACAGACGCACTCACTGATATCTCCGCACCGAGCGCGTTGGCATATGCGAGCGAAGGGAGTGCGGTCATTGCAAAACCTTTTTTACGACTTGCCGGTACGCTTGATCGGAGCGAGTACGATGGGGATCAATCGGTACATATTGTTGCGGTGGGAGATATCATGCTTGATCGCGGAGTGAAATACATTGTTGATAAAAAGGGGAGTGGAGACGAGTATTTTCCTTTTCAGCATGTTGCATCGATCATTAAGGATGCCGATATTGCATTTGGAAATCTTGAAGGCCCCATATCTGATGCCGGTGCTAACGTAGGAAGTATGTACTCGTTCCGTATGCCCACGGGTAGCGTGCAAGTGCTTGAAAATGTTGGATTTGACGTGCTGTCATTTGCAAATAATCATGTGGGCGATTGGGGGAGAGAAGCATTTGTCGACACACTGAGTAGATTTTCATCCTCTCGCATGCGTCTTATTGGCGCAGGGTTGACCCGCAGCGAGGCGGAACAAGTAGTAGTGAAGGAGATTAACGGTACTCGTGTGGGTTTTCTGGCGTTTTCTGATGTGGGGCCTCACTGGATACGGGCTACGGATACGAGTCCGGGAATTCTTATTGCGAGCCCCGAGGATATCGACAGGATCGTCCGGCGCGCATCTCCAGAGGCTGATATACTACTAGTATCGTTTCATTTTGGAGACGAGTATCAGACGATCTCTAATTCACGTCAACGGCTACTTGCCCATGCCGCGGTTGACGCAGGAGCGCACGTCGTGATTGGGCATCACCCGCACGTTGGTCAAGAAGTTGAGGAGTATCGTGGTGCAATTATCGCGTATAGTTTGGGAAACTTTGTGTTTGATCAGCGATTCTCTGACGATACCTCAAAGGGTTTAATATTGGCACTTGAAATTAAAGACAATCGTATCGTTTCTTTTCAGAAGAAAGTAATTACATTTAACGCATATTTTCAGCCACTCCCCACATGGGACATCTCCACGACGACAACATCAAACAACTAGAAGAAACTGCAGGCAAAGTCCGCCAGTCCATTATTGAAATGCTCGTTGCGGCGGGATCGGGGCATACCGCAGGCCCTCTTGGTATGGCAGATATTTTCACTGCCCTGTATTTTCATTCACTCACGCATGATCCAAAAAATCCCGAAATGGAGGATCGGGACCGTGTGATTCTCTCAAACGGGCACATTTGTCCAGTGCTCTATGCCGCAATGGCGCATGCAGGATACTTTCCTGTTGAGGAGTTGAACACACTACGAAAATTTGGGTCCAGACTGCAAGGACATCCGCACCGAGAAAAGCTCCCAGGTATCGAAACTTCTTCCGGTCCACTTGGCTCGGGACTTTCACAAGCAGTGGGCATTGCGTACGGCGCGCGTATGGACGGGAAAAAATTTCGCACCTATTGCCTGATGGGAGACGGTGAACAAAATGCAGGTCAGGTGTGGGAGGCGATCATGTTTGCGGGAAAAAATAAGTTATCGAATATCACCGCCATTATTGATCGTAATAATATTCAGATTGATGGTATGACGGAAGATATAATGCCACTTGAACCGCTCCGAGCAAAATATGAATCATTCAATTGGCACGTGATTGAGATTGATGGCCATAATTTTGAAGATATCGTAAGCGCGTTTGATCAGGCATCCGCAATATATGAAAAGCCCACGATGATTATTGCGCACACGATTCCCGGAAAAGGCATTACAGAAATAGAATTTGACTATCGGTGGCACGGAGTTCCTCCGGGAAAAGGACCAGACGTACCGATTGCAAAGAAAGATCAGCAACGCGTGTTTTTAGATGAACTTCGAACGTTACAAGGGCGTATTACCAGCGAACACCAGTAATATGGAATTTATTAAAAAACACTTTCGAATGCTTTTCGCAGTCTCGGTATCTTTTGTATTTGGACTGTTTATGGGTATGATGCTCGGCGGCAATATTGATATCACCGAGCCCATCGCAGTACTCGATGTGTCCTCGTATTCCGGAAGTAGATAATTCTATGGGAGTAGCTCTTTCTGCGAAACTCGCGCCGCGTGCGCTGGATCTTAAAAACATTGAACAACAGCCAACGCGCAGCGGATTTGGCGAGGGATTGGTGATTGCGGGGGATACTGATCCCCGCGTTGTTGCGCTCTGCGCGGATCTTACAGAGTCTACGCGCATGGAATTGTTTGCAAAAAAATATCCAAAACGTTTTATCGAAGTAGGTATTGCAGAGCAGAATCTCGCTTCTCTTGCATCAGGACTTGCGCGCTATGGGAAAATTCCATTTATTGCGAGCTATGCAATGTTTAGCCCCGGTCGTTCGTGGGAGCAAGTGCGTACCACTATTTGCTATAATGACATGCCAGTAAAAATTGTTGGGTCGCATGCAGGAGTGTCCGTAGGTCCCGACGGTGCAACCCATCAAGCAATCGAGGATATTGCGCTCATGCGCATACTTCCACGCATGACGGTGCTGGTTCCGTGTGACATGATTGAGGCGAGAAAGGCAACAATTGCCGCCGCGACGACGAAGGGGCCTGTATATTTACGCCTCACACGAGAAAAAACTCCGGTTTTTACCACCGAGAGCACGCCATTTGCAATAGGAAAAGCAGAAATTTTTTATGAATCATCAGGCTCTCCCGATGTTGCGCTCATTGGTTGTGGTCCGCTACTCCATAATGCACTTCTTGCGGCCGTGGAGCTTGAGAAAAAAGGGCATCGCGTCATTGTGGTAAATATACATACGATTAAACCATTGGATGCGCATACTATTATTGATGTTGCACGCCGCGCCGGAGCCGTGGTGACGGTGGAAGAGCATCAAATTTTCGGAGGGCTGGGATCGGCGGTTTCCGAGGTATTAGCTGAACACCATCCGATACCTATGGAATTTATTGGTGTAAAAGATCGATTTGGTGAGTCAGGAGAGCCAAACGAACTACTTGAACACTTTGGCATGGGCGTGAGTCACGTCGTGGATGCCGCACTGAAAGTGGTCGCGCGAAAGGTGTAATCACCCAATTTTTTTTGCGCGGTAGTTTCCCGGAGCCGTCGCAAGATATTTTTGGAGGGCGTCTTCATGCAACAGTCCCGCTTGCGCCCCTACATATTGCACAACAGACATTGAGTTAATTGGTCCCCACGAAAGAGCTTCGGGGAGTGATTTTCCTTTCATGAGTGCCGCAGCAACAGTTGAGGAGAATGCGTCTCCCGCGCCGGTGCGTTCGAGTGGCGGCTTAGGATCTGGGTACATTGGCATTTGCCAAATATGTTCGCCATCATATGCATGCGCTCCTCTTGGTCCATCCGTGATACAAACGATTTTAGGGCCACGCTCGTGCATTGCTTTGAGTAAGCTCACAATATCAGGAGATGTGATTCCAAGGATGCGCTGCGCCTCTTCTTTGTTACAGAAAAACACATACGTTCGCATATAAATTTCTTTCAGTGCCCCGTACCCAATTTTCATCTGAAATGTCCCTGGCTGGAAGGCGAGGAGCACGTCGGGGTGTGTTTTCAAGTACACAGCTATTTCGGCATGAAAATTTCGAGATTGTTCACCGAGTGAACTCAAATACAGTAACTTCGGGTTCCCAATGTCTGGCAGAAAATAATCAAATTTCTCGTGTTTAATCAATATTGTGCGTTCTGATTGATACCAGAGTACATAGTGATAGTTGGTTGCTTTGCCATTTTGGATTTGCACAAATCTCTCGGATACATTGTTCTTTTTGAGCTCATCGATACATTCTTTTCCATTTTCATCCGCGCCAACATTGGTCACGAGCGCAGTGCGCAGTCCAAGCCGCGCGGCGGCAACTGTCGCATTAGGGCTATTACCAACTGCACGCACAATTTCCACAGATTCATAGGGAATTTTATCCCCGAAACGCATACATAATTCCTGCGTGCCGTGATTTACATGGGTATCTGCGTCTACAAGACGAATAAAAGCGTCCGTTGTAATATCCCCAATTCCCACAAATTCGTATTCTTGCATATGCATAGTGTGCCATATTTCACACGTTGATGGCGTGATATACTGTGGGTATGACTCTATCAGAATATTTACGCTCTGCTACGGCGGAGCACTGGGCAGTGCCGCATATTAATGTTTCAAATCTTCTGCAGTTACAAGCAATCGCGGAAGCTGCTCGAGAACATTCTGCTCCCGTGATGATAGGTACGTCAGAGGGAGAGGCAGATTTTTTTGGCGAAGCGCTTACCGCGCCTCTCGTGCGAGCAGTTGCGGAAGCTTATCAGGTGCCATTATTTTTGAATGCCGATCATTACCACAGCGTAGAGCGTGCTCGCGGCGCTATTGATCATGGGTATCGCTCACTTGCAATTGATTTATCGAAATTATCGTACGAAGACAATGTGCGTGGCGTAAGCGAAGTTGTTTCAATGAGTAAACTGATTGGGGAGCCGGTGAGTGTGGAAGGAGAAATTGGAAGTATTGTTACTGATTCATCAAAAATATACAAAGAGGTCATTGAGGTGCCCGAGGAGACGCTCACGACACCTGAACAAGCAACAGCATTTGTAGAAGCAACCGGTGTTGCGCGACTCGCGATTGCGGTTGGTGAACGCCATGGTATCGCGGCAAATAAAAAGAAAATTGATAACAAACGTATCGCAAACATTCGTGCAGTAGTGCCAGAAGCGGTGGCGCTTGTGCTCCATGGTGGATCGGGACTTACCGACAAACAGTTTAAAGACGCTATCGCCGCGGGTATTAGTAATATTCACGTAAGTACTAATGTCCGTGTGATTTATCGCACCGCACTCGAGCAGTCGCTCAAAGAACATCCCGACGAAGCCGCGCCATATAAATATGAACGTCCTGTGCGAGACGCCGTGCGTGATGAAATCGCACATATTATTTCTGTATTTGGCGCAAGTGGGCGCGCGGCAAAGTAATCCTATGGCATATATATATATCACAAGAAAAATTCCTTCTGCAGGTATCGAATTACTAAAATCCGCCGGGCATACGGTAGACATGAATCCCGATGATCGCGTGCTTGGCGCGGACGAGCTTCTTACGGCGCTCACTAGCACGCAATACGACGCGGTACTGTGCTTGCTCACTGATAAAATAACCGCAGACGTTATGTCTGCGGCGCCTTCTGTAAAAATATTTGCAAACTACGCAGTGGGCTACGACAACATTGATATGCAGGCGGCGCGTAAGCTTGGCAAAATTATTTCTAATACTCCGGGCGTGCTGACTGATGCAGTTGCAGAACATACGGTCACGCTGGCACTTTCAATTATGCGCCGCATTGTAGAGTCTGATGGATATCTGCGTGCTGGCAAATATACTTCTTGGGCGCCGGAATTACTCTTGGGCAGTGCTATTCGTGGAAAGACAGTTGGTATTGTAGGTCTCGGTCGCATAGGATCACGCGTAGCGGAAATATTGCACCATGGATTTGGTATGCATGTGGTCTATTATGACGTCCATCAAAATGCAGAATTTGAAACGTCCGTAAATGCGACGTTTCATAAGGATCTTTCTACGCTACTTCCTGCGTGTGACCTTGTCAGCGTGCATGTTCCATTACTCCCCACAACGAAACATTTGTTTTCGGACGCAGAGTTTCAGCAAATGAAGCGCACGGCATACATCGTAAATACTTCCCGCGGCTCCGTTATTGATGAAGAAGCGCTCGTGCGAGCGCTTTCCACTGGAGTGATACGGGGGGCGGCGCTTGATGTATTTGAGCACGAACCAGCGCTTACAGAGGGGCTTGCTGCGCTCCCAAATGTCGTTATTACGCCCCATACCGCTTCAGCCACCGAGGAAGCAAGGTCTGAAATGTCGCATATGGCAGCTGCCAATATCATTGCCGTGCTTGCGGGTACCCCGGCGCCTCAACAAGTGCCATATCCCGCGGAGGCTTGATTTTCCTCGCTAATTCAGTAGAATAGTCATACACATTTTATTGACTCGTCAGTTATACTAGTAACCCTATGCCAGCCATTGAAGCAACCAACCGAAGCGCTTTTGGAAAGCAATTAGCAAAAGTGCGTAAGGCCGGAAATGTTCCGGCTATTGTGTATGGCCCTAAACTCAAGGGGGCGCTCCCTATTAATGTGACGTTGAAAGATTTTACGCGCGTATTGAAAGAGGCAGGGGAATCGACGCTTATTGATCTCTCGCTTGAAGGGGGAGGCAAGAAAAAAGTGCTTATTCATGGAATTGATCGCGATCCAGTGAAGAACACGCCTCGGCACATCGATTTTTATGAAGTAGATATCACCAAGCCCATTCGCGTGCACGTGCCCTTGAAATTCTCTGGGGACGCACCCGCAGAAAAAATACTTGGCGGCGTGATGGTAAAAACAATGCATGACATTGAAATTGAAGCGCTCCCCGCAGATCTCCCACATGAAATCATCGTGGATGTTTCAGTGATGGCAACGTTTGCCGACCATATCACCATTGGAGATATTGTGATGCCAAAGGGTGTGGAGGCCGTACGGGATGCAGCAAACATGGTAGCGCTCGTTGAGCCTCCAAAGACCGACGAACAACTACAGGCAGAAACTTCAGGGGACACCACCATCGACTTTGAATCTATTAAGGATGCAGTAGAGAAGCCTGCGAAAGAAGAAGAAACTGACGAAACAGCAGTAGAAGAATAATGAGGAAGATACTCGCAAGTAGTATTATCCTTTATCTCATCATGATTCCTGTGGTGCACGCACAGGATCTTTCGGATGCGGTCACGGAGCGCCGCAAACAACTCGAAGCGGATCTTGCAGCGATTGAAAAGGAGATTGGTACTTTTCAAGTCTTAATTGATGGAAAGCGCTCCGAATCCGCATCGCTTCAGCGCGATATTTCAATTCTCGACGCACAAATTAAAAAAACTAAACTTGAGATGCAAAGCTTAGAATTAATTATTGCCAAGTTAAGCGCACAAATAAAAGAAAAGGAGCAGTCAATTACCACGATTTCCTCCACGATCGATGAGCAAAAGCTTTCGCTTGCAGAGAGCATCAAAAAACTGCGCGAGTATGATGACGCGTCTATGGTAGAAGTCATGCTCTCAAATGAAAAATTGTCCGATTATTTTAATGACGTGGATGCGATTGATGTGGTGCAGGATTCACTCCAAAAGCAATTTTCTAATCTCAGAAGTACGCGCGATGATGAAGTAGAACTCAAAAATGAATATGCGGGCGAGCGAGAACAACAAGTAGAAGCACGCGCTCTACTTGCAATTGAACGCCAAGGATTAGAATCAAAAGAACGAGAACGTCAGAAGCTCCTCAAAGATACGAAAGGACAAGAAGCCACGTATCAAAAGGTAGTGACAGCACGCAAACGGGATGCGGCCACTATTCGTGCCGAGTTATTTAAATTACAAGGTTCTGCCGCTATTTCATTCGAAAAAGCGGTACTCTATGCGGAGCGTGCGTCTGCGAAAACCGGAGTTCGCGTTGCATTTATTCTTGGTATTCTTGCGCAAGAAACGGATCTGGGGCGAAACATTGGTCAATGTAATCTCCCGACTGATCCCATCAAATACCGATGGCAGAACATTATGAAGCCGTCACGCGATATTGAGCCGTATAAACAAATTACCGCAGAGCTCGGACTTGATCCAGAAGCAATGCCACTTTCATGTCCGCAAGGTGTGGGGTGGGGAGGCGCGATGGGTCCTGCACAGTTTATTCCTTCAACATGGCAGTTGATGAAGAATAAAATTGCAAACGCAACCGGACATAATCCGCCAAATCCGTGGGATCCGGAAGATGCGTTTATGGCGAGCGCTATTTATCTTGGAGATCTTGGCGCAAACAAAGTAACCGGAGAGCGGGAAGCTGCCGGAAGATATTTTGCAGGAGGCAATTGGAATGGCTCACTGGGACGGAGATACGCAAGCCAAGTACTTGAGAAGGCGGGGTCGTATCAGGAGCAAATCAATATCATCACTGCGAGCGTGCGGTGAAGTTTCGCGTGCGCTTCAATTAAAAAAATACGCCAGATGAGCGTATTTTTTTCTCTCACTTATTTTTCAAATGCACGTGCAATCTTATCGAAATCTCCGGCAAGGATCTTATCCATATTATGCCAGGATTTCTTGATGCGGTGATCAGTAATCCGATCCTGCAAAAAATTATATGTGCGAATCTTTTCCGAGCGATCTTGGTTGCCTATTTGGGATCTTCGTTCTTCCGCCACTGCACTTGCTTCTCCGTGCACATGCAGGTCGTAGAGCTTCGCACGGAGAATTTCCATGGCGCGCTCTCTATTCTGCAGCTGTGAACGTTGTGAAGTGGAGCGCACCATGAGTCCGGTTGGCTTGTGTACAATGCGTACGGCGGTTTCCACTTTATTTACATTCTGTCCACCCTTACCTCCCGCACGAGAAAATTCAACATCCAGATCCGATTGTTTGAGTTCAAAAACAGCTGGCTCCACCAATGGGAGTACCGCAACACTTGCGGTGGACGTATGAATACGTCCCGTTTTTTCGGTAGCGGGAACGCGCTGTACGCGATGTACACCGCTTTCATTCTTGAGGGCCTTGTCGCAGCCTTCGCCATGAATTTCGAATATCCCTTCTTTGAGTCCTCCGAGCTCCGAGAGCGACTCGCTGACCTGTCTCACGGTCCAGCCACGCTTTTCAGCAAATTTGGAATACATATCGCGAAGACGCGCAGCAAAGAGGGAGGCTTCGTCGCCTCCCGCTCCTGCGCGAATTTCTAGCACCACACCGCTCATGCAATCTTACGAGATTTCTTTTGTGAAGATGCCCGTGGCTTCTTCTGTGATTTTGCCCCATCCGCACCGCGACGCTCAAGACGTTCTTTAAATTTCACAATGCGTCCTCCTGCGTCCACGAGCTTTTCTTTACCCGTATAGAATGGGTGACATTTACTGCAAATTTCCACAGGGATACTTTCTTTAGTAGCTCCCGCGTGAATAATGTTTCCACAGGCACATTGAATGACTGCGTTCTCGAAATATGTTGGATGGAGATCCTTTTTCATAGCAATTTGTAGGGTTCAATATAACACGCCTCCTAAGGTCTTGCAATATCATACCCCCTTCTATACACTGTGTGCATGTCAGAAACGACTCTCCAGCCGGAAGAGCAGATTACACCGGAAATTGAAGGCCTGTTTAATGCAGGCGTCCATTTTGCATATAAAAAGACACGCAGACACCCCAAAATGCGCCCGTTTATTGCAGGCGTCAAAAGCAATGTCGAGATTTTTCATTTAGATAAAGTAGAAGAGTGTATTGTGGCCGCATGTGCATATATAGGGCATCTCGGAGAAACAAAGAAAGTAGTTATGTGGGTAGGCACCAAGCCAGCCGCAGATACCACGATTACTGCCATTGGCAACGAGCTTAAACAACCCTATGTGAGCAGGAGATGGCTCGGAGGTACGCTCACCAACTTTCGCACCATGAAGACACGTATTTCTCACTTGGAGTCGTTGGAATCACAACGCGATAAGGGTGAGTTTGATAAATATCGCAAACACGAGCGTATGCGACTGAATGACGAAATTGAAAAAATGAATCAATCATTCGGATCAGTGCGCTCGCTCTCACGCATGCCAGACGCGGTAGTCATTGTAGATATTAATGAAGAAAGCACGGCACTTTCCGAATCTCGCAAAACAGGGGTTCCGATTGTTGCCATCATCAATTCCGATTGTGATCCATCGGGTGTGGCATATCCTATCCCTGCAAATGATAATGCTCCGCGTAGTGTTGAACACATCTTGAATCGACTGAAGACCGCATATCTTGATGGTCTCAAACGTGCGCCAATCCCAGCGTCAGCACCAGAGGGTGGCACTCCTGCTGTTCCTGTGGGACAATAAGTGCGTGTTTCGCATTACTTCTTTTTGATATTTCTATGGAAATTTCCGCTGATCAAATAAAGGCGCTCCGCGAAAAAACGGGGCTTTCGATGATGCTGGTGCGCAAGGCGCTCATTGAAGCAAATGGCGACGAGACAAAAGCAATGGAGGTGCTCGGTCAAATGGGCGAGGAGATTTCTGCCAAAAAATCTACCAGAGAAATAAACGCAGGTATTGTGGACGCATATGTGCACCACAATAAACAGGTGGGCGTACTTATGAAGGTAAAAACAGAAACTGATTTTGTCGCCAATAATCCAGAGTTTCAGCAGGTAATACACCAAATTGCAATGCATGTTGCCGCAATGGGTACAGAAAATGTTGAGGCATTGCTCGCAGAACCAGCCATGACAGATCCTTCAAAAACTATTAAAGAAATCATTTCGGGGCTCACATCGAAATTTGGAGAGCGCGTTGAGATCGACTCATTCACCCGAATGTCTCTTTTATGATTATTTATTTTGCAACAGCGTTGGGCATTTCAGTACTCGGCATGAGCGTCATTTTATTGCGTCATATTCCTAAAACACAGCATGGTCCAAAAACTTCACTTGCAGTGCCCGAATCAAACGGTGCCACGACGCTTGCTATGCTTACTGCCTGGGTAGATCGCGTGGAACTTTGGATGAAGGCACACATTCTACCAACTCTCGTTTCTCTTATTTCAAAAATTATTGTGTTCATCGAGCGTATGGCGTTGAATGTAAGCGCCCGCGCACTGAAAACTCGCCGTGCATTGTTTAGAAAATCCCAAGCGCAGCCAAGAGAGTCACTCTATTGGCGTACCATTTCCCATTGGCGCAACGAAGAAAAGGGGAATGATGACACCACTGATGCGCTCCCTATTCGCGATGCGGATCAGGACGTGTCGCATCACCCACAACAGTAAGTCAAAATTGTTTTGCGAATGTGGTGGTGATCTAGTACGCTGATGTAGTATCATCGTTTATTT
>CAYHYZ010000009.1:0-26546 GCA_964360995.1 uncultured Candidatus Saccharibacteria bacterium | reverse complement strand
CAAGGGGGGCCTCTAACTTCGCCTTGGTTGTAAGGATTTTTCCTCGGCGCTCGAGATTCGGTTCTAGCAAACAAGCCCGTGATCCGCCAGCTAGCGGATCACGGGGTTTTCTATTTATCCAATGCACCGTATATAATAGAAGACATGTTTCGTATGCCATTGTTACAGAAATCTCGCACTGCCAGCTTCACACTTGTGGAAATATTAGTGGTTATTTCTATCATCAGCCTTCTTTCTTCCGTTGGGTATGCGGGTCTTTCCGAAGCCCGCGCTTACGCAAGAGATGCCGAGCGTCTTGCAACATTTCATGATCTCCGCCTCGCTCTGGAGCAATACTATGATGAATATGGCTTCTACCCACCGAATATGGCGAAACTGTTGACCAGTTATGATTACATTAATAGTCATCCTTCCGAATATCCTTTCGAGACTGCTGGCGTTCAGTTATATTCCGAAGATATTGGGAGTAGTTTTTTACCAAATCCAGGTTCAGGAGTGCGATATATGCAATATCTGATTGATGCAGACTTATGGAACAAAATAATCCCTGATAATTCTACGTATGAAGGGGGTATCTATTGGCCATTTCGGCAGCCAAATGGCGATATTGTACAGACACCTGGGGCGGACCCGCCGTTGCAATCGGAATATGATTCTTGCGGCGGCTATTACCTCTACTTCAACAATGCAGGGTGGGCGGGCGGATCTTATAAAGCATTAGGGCCACAGGTGTATTTTCTCTCATTGCAATTTGAACGAAGAAGTACATTTGATGGGTTCGCTACAGGCGACATGGATCGCCTACAGTTTGACAATGGCGATAATGAATACGCACGCACCGCAGTCCAATATTGTCCCCGAGGTAAGGCGCTATATGTTTTTATTCACCATTGCCCGGGAACGTGGGAGTTCTGGAAAAATGCCAACAATAATAGGGGCTACCCCGAAACGATTCCGCTGTATCAATGCAGACTCAACGGTAATATTGTGCTGTAATGTATAGTAATATGGTTGATTTCCAGCTGATTGAACAAACAAACACTGTACGCACATTGAAACCTCGCACAATGACCGAGAAATTCATGGCGAAATTCCCTAGGCTTGCCCCAACGAAGCGCCGCGCAAATCTGATATTATTTATTATTGCACTTGTCCTGTTCTCATGTGCGTTGATAATCACGGTATCCACTGCCGCAGATAATGAGCGTCATCTCCCTCCTCCGGGCATCCTATAGTAATCTTCTTCTTGACGATTGAAAATATTGCGATGAAGTGCTATACCTCCTGTAGACACAGGAGGTATTTTAATGGCAAAAACACATCTTCGCCCGCAAATAAGAGAGGATATGGAACAGCTGGTGCGGCAGTTCATCCAAAAACACGAGCGTGTCGCAACAGTGCAGCGTGACCTCGACAATAAAGTGGCCGCGCTCTACAAATCAGCGTGCTCAAGCGTTTCGGCAGATATGGAAATATTGCAAGCAATTGTCGACTCCATCGAAGCAGGGATTTCGCTCTTTCCGGAGCTTGAGTCTGGAGAGAAAAGAAGTGTTGCGTTTAAAAGTGGTACGCTACAACTACGCCACGTCACGGCGCTTGAAGTGGAAAACGACGCTGCGCTGATCGACGAGTTAGACACGTTACTTGCAGATATGGGAGTTTCTGCGACCATCAAGAGAAAAATCCGTGCGTGCATTGCAACCAAACGAAGCATCAAGAAGAAAGAGCTCCTGGATGCTCCGGATATACTAGAGCATGTGAGCTCGGCGAGCCGCGTCGAGTATGATAGCATCTCCATTGCGCCCGCCGGGACAAAGAAAAATATCTCTGCGACGGTAGCTCCGCTTCGTATTAACTTGATCGAATGAATCGGATCTTCGAGCACGGATGCGGCGGTGTCTTGTCCGCAGAGCGGATCCGCGCTGCGGAATAGGACCGCGATATAACTATCGTCTCCGCCCTACATCCCACGTGGTGTAGGGCGGCTTTTTATGTATACCCCGCATTGACAAATGCCCTTTCCATCAGTACACTGTATCCATTGTCATTAATCAGTAGTGCATACTGCCATCGAACAGCCAAAAGTAAACAATCAAATAAAAGCGACTGATGTACGAGTAATTGGGAGTGATGGGGCGAATCTTGGCGTCATGACCCTCGAAATCGCAATTACCCGTGCAAAATCGGAGAACAAAGATCTCATCGAAGTGGCAGGCAAGGCCAGCCCTCCGGTATGTCGCATTATGGATGTTGGGAAATTCAAGTATCAGAAAGAGAAAGAAGCCCGCGCCGCACGAAAGAAGGTGAAGGAGGTAGATGTACGAGGAGTACGCGCACGCATCAACATTTCCGCTCATGATTTAGAGCGAAAAATCCGGGATGCCGAGGAATTCCTCGAAGGAGGAGATAATATCCGGTTTGACCTTATCCTGCGCGGTCGAGAAAAAGCCCTCCCAAAATCATTTGTGAATGAACGTTTACAGCAGATGCTCAATATGATTACGGTTCCTTACAAGATTATGGAAGGACCCAAGAGCGGACCCCGCGGTCTTATGCTCACCCTAGCGCCCGAGAAACATGGTAAAAACAAACAAAGCAGTAGCAAAGAGAATCAAAGTGACTCCCAACGGGAAGGTACTTCGCCGATCGCAAAACCAGAATCACTTTAACGCAAAGGAGTCTGGGAGTACACAGTCCGCCAAGAAAGGATGGAAATCGATGCCACAGTCAAAAAAAATTGTAAATAAATATCTCCCCCATAACTAACATATATGGTTCGTATTAAACGAGGCAAAACAACAATCAAGCGTCGCAGGAATGTCTTAAAGCAAACGAAGGGTTTTAAGTGGGGACGAAAGTCCAAGGAGCGCGCAGCGGCCGAAGCGCTTCTCCACGCATACACGCACGCATTTCATGATCGTAGAAAGAAGAAGGGGGTGCAGCGTAAAGTCTGGGCAATCCGCATCAACGCCGCCGCGCGCACCGAAGGGGTATCCTACAGTAAGCTCATCGGATCGCTCAAGAAAGCAAACATCGTGCTCAACCGAAAAATGCTTGCTAATCTCGCAGAACATCATCCAATAGTATTTGCGAAAGTCCTTGAATCAGTGAAATAAAAATAAAACACCCTGAGCTAGTGGTTCGATGTACTCACCACGGTGAGTTTGTCGAATCCGCCGAAGGGTGTTTTATTTTTACATATGAAGGTTTAGGATACATTTCTTATTGCTGTGTCATACGGCTCTTCTATAGAATCGGGCGACAAATTCGCGACCGACTTTCTCCACATGAAAATATATTTACCACTTTTATCTTTTTGACTGCGTGATACTGTATGTGTAGATCCTTGAGAGTGCAATTGCAGTGCGAACCGAGGACATATGGACTTCTATATAGTCCCGCTGGTTTCTCCAGTATCTAACCCCTCTTTCACACTTCACTTGTTCTCCCCTGTTCCTTCTACGGCGTTCGTACACGCCCAACCTCAACCATTAGCCCCAGCTCCGTCTGGGGCTAAACTTTTTTTAGATTCGGTTGTGGTTATTTGCATCACACATAAACATACATAAAACGTTTCTTCGCCAACTGGCGGAGACGCTTTTTTTGTAAGGTCTATCTATCTTTCTCTACTATTTTTACTATCTAGCGCCTCGGGCAATCGATCAAATGCATTCACAAATCCGCGCATCATTTCTGGACTGCGTAGTGCTGCAGCGGGATGGAATATGGGGTATATCTTTTTCCCAAGTAGTAGAAATACTTTCCCCTGATCTCGTGAAATGCGCGCCTCGGGTAAAAAATAGTTCATGGAGAATCTGCCCAACGGAACAATGAGCTCGGGATCTAGCGCGCGTATTTGCTCTTTGAGATACGGACGGTACGCCTCAATTTCCTCTGGCGTAGGATCGCGGTTTTCCGGAGGGCGCCGTTTTACAATATTAGTGATATACACCTCTTCTTCCTTCCACCCAATGCGCCGAATTTCTTTGCGTAGTAACTGACCTCCTCGGCCAACAAATGGACGGCCTTGTTTATCTTCTTCTGCGCCTGGTGCTTCACCAATAAACATCACGCGTGCACCAGCACTTCCCTCCCCGAATACCAGTGTTGCCGGAATCAGCGGGAGCGACGTGTCGGCACGCATTGCTTCTGCGATGCGTGTGAGTTCAATTTCGTGTGTATGCATGTGCTATACAATACCGAGCGCGTACGACACTTGGTAGATGATACCGACCATGAACACAACAATGAGTATTTTAGGAATCATAATTCCTACGGGAATAAATCCCTTTGGATGTGTTTTGTGTTTACGCACATGAATGGCGAGTAACAGAATCACAATGGCGTCCAGTCCTCCCATGATGCCTCCTGCGGTGGAAATAATATCAATCAAATTTTGAGCACCCATAAAATAGAGGGAGACGGGCAGTGCTACCACCACCATCCACGCACGAGACTTCGTTACCGAAAAATCGTACATGAGTGTGTTTCTAAAATCGAGACCGATAGCGAGGTATGAACGAGAGACCGCAAGAAATCCGATGAGCGCTCCAAGAATCACCACAGGGTATCCGAGTACTCCCACAAGACCCTCGATCGCCTTTGCGGTGGTACCTGCGCCAGTGACACCCACAACAGAGAGAATAAACACTGCGTACAAAAATGCGACGAGTAGTCCAGATGTGAGTACCACTTTTTCAAAAATCCTCCCCTGCTTCTTTTGTAATACATCAGCAATTTCCGGAATAGTGGATACACCGCTCAGCGCAAACAAAAAGATTCCGTACGGCAAAAACCACTTCGCATTATTCATGAGTGGAATATTTTCGAATCGGATATGCGGATATGCAAGCGCGGCGAGTACTAAAATAAAGAACACGAGCGGAATAGTCAGGAGAAATGCGATCCAACCAATGCGTTCCAGGTTGAGTAGTAATCCAAGTGCTCCAATGACAAAAAATCCTAGCACAAAATATTCCGTTGAGCCTATATTCGCCAATACGTGCAAAAATTCTCCGCCTAATATGCCGTATGCAAGGAGTGCGGCTACAAATCCAAAAAATAATGAAAACGTAGCTAAATATCCCGCAGACCTTCCAAGGTGTGTGCGTGCGTACCCGGGAAGGCGGTGGTTTCCGTCCAGAATATACACTGCCTCTCCGTAGAGCGTATGAAGAAAGAACATGAGCACTGACGCAACAATCAAATATATTGCCGCCCACACAATCCCTGCCTGCGCAGTGGCGTATGGGAGCACAAACATTCCGGCTCCAATAATGGTCCCAACGAGCAGGCCAAGACTATCGAGTTCCCGGTGAATTCTCATATTTCAATAACTTTGCGTTTTTTGATGAGTTCGAACAGCTGTTCCATCATTGCTCGCGGCTGCGATTCAAAAATAATATTTGGGTTATGCGCACTCCGCTGGGATTTTGCGAGAATATCCTTAATCATGTCCGTAGTCCCACCGGATCCCACCAGCACTCCAATGGGTTTTTGATCTTCAAATGAGACGGTAAATTCGTGCAGCGTTCCGATGCGCCCACATCCAATCACCACCGCATCACTCGCACGCGTGAGCATTAAGTCTCTTCCCGGGAATCCCATGCCAGAGTAAATAATCACGTCCATAAAATCGACAGGGAGCTTAAAGTCCTCTACATGCTCGTGTTCGGACTTCGCAGGTGAAATGCCTACCGTGTACCCTCCCGCCTCCTTTGCGCCCATGGCAGACCAGTAGGGAAATCCCGTCGTTGCGCCATTCAGCAGCACTGCTTTTTTTTCGGCAACAATTTTACCCACTTCTTTTGCAAGCTCGAGCGCATTGGGAGCGCATATTCCAGTCTCTGCTGCGCCGGATACACAAATTTGATATTTTAAGTGATAGTGCGGTGAAGGTTTTATCATACGCACTATTGTATCAAAGTTCGAAACTATCTCCCAACTTTGGCACTACACTATCCACCCCGAGATAATCTTTAATACGTTGTGAGAGAAAAAGCCCAGCCTTCAACTCGCCTTGTACGACGAACACCTTCTGGAGCGTGTCTCTCGTATGATTCACAAATTCGAGTAACGCGTCGTGATCGGCGTGAGCAGAATAGCCCCCTATCGCTTTCGCGGTTGCCCGCACTGGTATACGTTCTTTGTGAATGGTTACCTCGCGCGCACCCTCGAAAATACGGCGCCCCAGTGAATTTGCCGCGAGGTACCCAATAAATAAGATGGTGTTTTTTGGGTCAGGAAGATACCGTTTCGCGTGGTGGAGTATGCGTCCGCCATGCATCATGCCCGCCCCTGCAATAATGATTTTTGGTGCAGGAACGTTGTTAATCGCACGCGATTCAGTTGATGACAGTGTTTGCTTTAATTTTGGAAACTGGAAAAGATCCCCATCTACCTTCATATGCTCACGCGCAGGAGTATTATAGAATCCCGCGTACTTTTTATATATTGCGGTGGCCTTAATTGCGAGTGGGCTATCAAGAAAAATCGGCACGGAAGGAATGCGCCCATGCTCAATCAGTTCATTCAGCTCAAACAACAGCTCTTGTGTACGCTCTAATGCGAATGAAGGAATCATCAGTACGCCACCACGTTTGATGGTGTCTTCAATAACACGCTCAAGCTTGTCTCTCCGTTCGGTCACATCTTCGTGAATGCGGTCACCATATGCGGATTCCACCAACATGTGTGTAATCCCCGTTGGACGCGCATGTTCGGGGAGTAACTGATTGGGAGAATTCCCAAGGTCCCCGCTAAACAGCACTTTATATTCTCCATGTGTCACGGTATACATAGATGAACCGAGTACGTGTCCTGCATCCCCCACGGTAACCGACATGTCGCCAATGGTGAAGCTTTGGCCAACGCCAACCGTTTCCCAGCGCGTGAGTGCATTTTTAATGTCGATTTCCCGATAGTACACTTCGCGGAGTTCATTCTTTGCCTCTTTCTCGAGTACGCCGATACTATCTTCAAGCATCAGTGCGGCAAAGTCTTTGGTAGGGGCGGTCGAATAAATCTTTCCTGAAAATCCTTCTGCAATGAGCTTGGGAATACGCCCAGTGTGATCAATGTGGGCGTGAGTGACGAGTAACGCATCGATTTGCGCGGGGTCATAGCGAAATGGCTGATAGTTTTCGAGCGAACAAAAATTTGGGCACTGGAATAGCCCACAGTCAACTAAAATTTTTGTTTTACCACTGTCGAGCAAATAATTTGCCCCAGTCACTTCCTGTGCTCCCCCGAAAAAAGAAATTTTCATTACGCGCGCTCGTCAGTGCTATAGATGAACTCGATTTCACATTTTTGGTAGTCAAGAAGTTCGCCATCAGAGAAAAATCGCTTGATTTCTTGTACTGCGGTTTCGGGAGAATCCGAGGCGTGCACAATATTCGCCTGCGTGCTCATAGAGAGGTCCCCTCGAATCGTTCCTGCGGCTGCTTCTGCTCCGTATGTTTGCCCCGCAACCACGCGACACGCTTTCACAGCGTTCACCCCAGAAAGTGCCATCACTACTACAGGGGCGGACTGCATAAAGCGCTTGAGCTCAGTAAAAAACGGCTTGTCTACGTGGTGTACGTAGTGCTCTTGGAGTAACACGTCGGAAAGCTGGAGCATCTTGAGCCCAACGATTTTGAGCCCTTTACGTTCAAATCGCCCAATGATTTCGCCCACCAGAGAGCGCTGCATTGCGTCCGGTTTAATGATGATGAGTGTTCGTTCTTCCTTAGCCATATGTGAAAAGTATACCCAGATTACTCGCTCGGTTCAACCCGGAACTGCACTCCATCGCTCACGAGATGAATAGTCCCCTCCTCATCAGTACGTAGCACCGTCGCGCCGGCACGCGTCAGTCTCCCGATGGTGTCTGGGTTCGGATGCCCGTAGGTATTCTTTCCAACCGATACAAAAGCAATATCGGGACGAATCCGATCAAGAAGACCAACAATAGACGCATACGCGGATCCGTGATGTGCAACCTTGAGCGCATCACTTGACACATCGGCATCTGAGCGCAGTAGTAATAATTCCTCTCTGCGCTCCATATCTCCAGTCAACAATAATGACGCGTCTTTGTGTATGAGCTTTGCAACCACGCTCCATTCGTTCGGATTATCCGTTGTATATAAAAAAGAAGCGTCTACTGGCAAAAATACATCAAGGTGCGTGTTCACATCAAAAACGATGCGATCTCCCGCATCCAGCGTACGTACCTCAGCAACTTCTTGCTGGGCAACTTTGAGAAACATGTCAGCCACCTCCCCCTTCGGCATACCTGAGGGGATATAAATTGTTGCGACTTCATATTCATTGAGCACACGCTCTAGCCCAGAGGAATGATCGTAGTGGGGATGTGTCAGAATCATCACATCAATATGTTTATCTCCGGGCGGCATCGCACGAGCAAGCTCGGGAATGACACGCCCTCCTGGCCCTCCGTCGATGAGCACATCTATGCCTTGTTCAGTACGAATATATATTGCGTCCCCTTGTCCAACGTTGAGTGCATACGCATGTAGCACGTCTCCAACGCTCCCTTGCAGTACCGATGTCCACGCGGCGACTCCAATAGCGATGATAATGAGTGTGAGTGCGGCGCGCGTATGCATGATCAGTTATTGCGCAGGTGGAGTACGTTCAAAATGCTCCGAAGAGTTCGACGCGTGCAACCGAGGGCGTAGCATCCAATAAAAAGAAAAGCCTCCTGCGATACATGCCGTCACATCTAATAGTGCATCAGAACGCCAACGCATAAATTCCGTATAAAATGATCTACTCACCTCTTGATCAAACACCAGCTCACCAATTTCCCACACCAGTGCCACCACGACGAGCGAAGAGATAGCGCTTTTTATTGATAGCCTCCCTTTGAGAAAAGCGGCAACGGAAATAATAAATATTCCCCCAATGACATGAATAATTTTGTCGAGCTGATAATTCTTGACTGCATTTTTTTCTGAGAATGTCGCCTTCTCATGAATGTAGTACATCCAAAATACCATGACCGCGAGCGTTATCATTGCAATGAGAATCAGCAGTGCGCTGCGCTTCATAGAAGATTTTTTTGTGTTGGTTCGTCTAGCGCTTTATTTGCAAGCGCGTCGGCTCCGGTATTCTCCTCACGAGGAATATGTACAAAGGTAACCGAGCGATAATCAAGCATTGAATTCCATACAGAGATAAATGGCTTGAAGAGTCGCTCTTCGGTAATACGATACTGATGCGTCAGCTGACGCTGCGCGAGCTGGCTATCCATACGCACTTCAATCACAGCGACGGCCGCCTTATCAGACCCAATGAGCGCCTTTAGTTTCTTGAGTCCAAATGCAATTGCGGCATATTCTGCATCATTATTGGTCGCAATGCCAAGCCGCTCACCATACGATTTCATTGTACTTCCATCGCCGTGACAAATAACCACCCCCAAGCTCGCTTCTCCGGGATTTCCCCGAGAAGCCCCATCGGTATATATGATAAATGTGGGGTGTACGTGCTTTTTCTTCATACGGTATGAGTATCATACAGGAGATCCCCAGCGGGGCGCACATGCACAATTCTGACTCGTGATTCGCATGTTCTCCCCCAGCAACCTAACTCTACCGATCCCGCAATGTCCACGCGACCTTCTTGCTTGATCAGTTGTGCAGCGTTGGGACTTACAAAAAATTGGAGTCCGGCAATGGTTGCCCCCCCATCACTAAGCTCACAACGAATGTGCTGTTTTGTTTTTCCAAATTCACGTGCATTGTGAATTTCCACTCCGGGGAATACAAATATCGGACGTGGATTCCCAATACCATGCGGCTCGAGTCTGCGTAAATTCGCAATCACTTCTCGGGTGAGATCGCTCACATTGAGCGCACCGTCAAATACTTGTGTGTGTGCATCGCTCACTGGTACCCTGGTCACAAAAAAAGATTCGATACCACCCTGAAATTCCTCGAGCTGCTCTGGTGAGAGTGCAAATCCTCCGGATTTTTGGTGTCCCCCAAAATCAATGAGCACGCCGTCCGATACACTACGCATCGCGTCCACAATGTTTTCACTGCCATATGCGCGGCATGATCCCTTGAGTACGCCGTTTGCGCTCCCCCATACAAACACTGGGCGATGATATACCTCCATAATGCGCGTCGCGACAATCCCAAGCACGCCGGGAGGCCATGAAAGATGTCCCACCACTATCGCTTCTGGGATACGTGTCAGGCGCGCAATAAGCCCATGCGCATCACCCACAATCTCTTCCACCAGCAATTTGCGCTCGGTGTTAATACTCTCGAGCGTTCGTACAAGCTCACGCGCGCTCTCTGCGTCTCTTGCAGTAAGCATATCTGCCGCGATAGTGGCATGTCGCATGCGAGACGCGGCGTTAATGCGTGGAGCAATCATAAATGCAATATCCTCTGCGGAAAGTTCTGGTACGTACACACGCGCGTGCTCGAGTAATAACTTCAGTCCCGGTCTGCGCCCTTTTCGCATAACCTTGAGTCCGTATGAAATGAGTGTACGATTTTCTCCACGCACATCCATCATGTCCGCAACGGTCGCGATCGCAACTAAATCAAGCAGCCATCGCTCCCAACCAGGAGCCACACCTCCCACGCCACTACGCACGAGCGCGGTCACTACTTTATACGCAAGCCCACTTCCACAAATATCTTTGTTTGGATAGATCTCATCGGGATGCTTTGGATTGATAATCGCGTACGCGTCTGGCCACACCGGTGGAACAATGTGATGATCAAGCACGATGGTATCCATGCCAAGCGAATGCGCATACGCAATTTCCTCTAGGTTTGTTACTCCGCAATCAATAGTAATCAGCAACGTGGCCCCAGACTCGTGAAATTGATGAATGTGTGTGCGCTTCAGTCCATACCCTTCGGCGTAGCGATCGGGTTGATACACGCGGTAATGACTGTGCCCCACGCGATCAAAATAATCTTTCATCACCATTGCTCCGCACGTTCCATCAGCATCGTAGTCACCAAAAATAAGTACATGCTCATTTTTGAGCAGAGCGGAGCGAATACGATCCACTACTTTTGGCATCTCTCGAAATAGCATGGGATCATGCGTATCTCGGTCAAAGTCTGGCGAGAGAAATATTTCTTCTTGGTCACGCTCAATATCGCGCCGCGTAAGCAATGCGCCAAGGAGCATCTCTGTGCCTCGCTGTTGTACGGCCCATGCGTTCATCGCTTTTTTCGTTCAAGTGCAGATAACCCCGGTAATTTCCCTGTAGCGAGATACACCAGCATTGCCCCCCCTCCGGTAGAAATGCGCATATGTTTTGGAATATGCGGAAGCGTTTTTCGAATGAGTACATGCGTGTCTCCGCCTCCGATCACCACCGTTCCTTTGATACGAGACAGTATCCTAATGAGTTGCGACGATCCTGCGATATATCCCTTTTCTGTGTGCCCCATAGGACCATTCCAGAGCACGGTGTGTGCGCGCCGCAATAGTGGCGCGAGTGACGCAATAGACTGAGCACCAATATCATAGACCACTCCCGACTTTGGCACGTCTCCAACGAATACGGTTTTGTGGCCGCCCAGCACCACATCCGTCGGCAACACCACCGGAACTTTCAAATACTTCTTCTTGATGTGTACCACTGCACCCTTCTCGACGTGCGACTTCCCCACCGAAACCCCCGCCGCAACCAAAAATGTGCTGGTGAGTCCCCCTCCAATAAAGATAGAATCAGCGTGCTTCATGTAATGCGCAAGTACCGCCACTTTTGTATCAAATTTTATACCACCTAAAATAAATACAAATGGGCGCTTCGGGTGACGAATGGCGGAAAGCACAGAAAGTTCGTGTGCAAATGAAAGCCCCATGCAAGAAGGGAGTAACTTGGGAAGCCGTACAACGGACGCGTGCGCGCGATGTGCGACGCTAAACGCGTCGTTTACATATACATCGCCGAATTTTGCGAGCGATCTCGTAAAGGAAGCGCCATTCGCTTCTTCTCCATCGTGAAAACGTAAATTTTCGAGATATGAAAATCGAAATCCCGCAAGCTTCATGGCGTGCTCCATCACAGGCTTCACCGAACGCACGGGCTCCAAATGTGTGAGTACAATCGGTATGCCCCCGTGTCGTTTAATAAATGTGAGCGTAGGGATCGAGGCACGAATGCGAAAATCATCTACCACTCGATTCCCTTTCATGGGTACGTTAAAATCAACTCGCACGAGCACGCGATGTCCCTTCACATGTGTAGCGCTCAGTACCGGAATATTGTGGGTCACTTTCCACCAGTTACGGAGATAATTTCTCGAAATGCCTTGGGGTTACGACTCATGCTCCCCACCAAAAAACCATTCACATGTTCCATGTGAATGACTGCGCGGGCAAATGTACCATCCACCGAACCCCCGTAGAGAATTGGGATGTGTGCGCTCACTTTGCGATTATACAAATCCGTGAGTACTCGCTCAATGTACAGTGCCATCTCTGCAACATCTGCCGGAGAGGCGGGATGTCCCGTCCCTATTGCCCATACCGGCTCATACGCAACAATTAATTTTGTAGTTGCCACGGCGCTTACCCCTTTAAGTGCGGCAGTGAGCTGCTCTTTGACGACACGCGCATATACGCCGTCGTGATCGCGCTGTCGTTCTCCTACACAAAGCACCGCCGTAAGCCCTGCCTTAATAACTGCGCGCAACTGCGCATTAATCACTGCGTCGGTCTCTCCAAAATGGGTGCGGCGTTCGGAGTGCCCTACAATCACAAACGTTGCGCCCATTGATTTCAACATGCTTGCAGATACCGCCCCCGTAAACGCCCCTTCGGGCTCAGAAAACGCATACTGGCCTCCAAACCCAATCCGCTTTCCCATCGCTGTGCGACGCGCTGATTTCATACACTCAGAAATAAACGGTGCGGGAGGAGCAATCAAAACCTTCACTTTTGGAGAAATAGCTGTCGCAGACACCTTCCTCACGAGAGATACTGCATCACGGATAGACCGTGGGTATAACTTCCAATTTCCAATAACAATCTTTTGCATACGCCCAGTATACCGTCATTTTGCTTGTGGTGGTACCCTCACCACACCTGAAATATCACGTAGAATCCCCCGATAAGAAGAGCAAAAAACACCAGCGTCAGAAGGTTAAAATTTTTGTCCAAAAACTGTTCCGCAGCTGCTCCATACCTGCGAACGATCCACGCAACGAGAAAAAAACGGGATGCTCTCCCAACAATCGAGGCAATCATAAACTGCAAAAAAGAGATATGAAAAAATCCCGCAGAAATGGTGATGATCTTGTATGGAATAGGAGTAAACGCCGCCGTAAGCACTGTGATAAGCGCGTACATCTCATATTTGAGCCCCATTGCGGTAAAGAGGTCTTCCGCCCGGTACGCAGTCACAATCCACTGCCCAATCGAAGTGAACAAAAAATACCCTATTGCATAACCAAACATCCCACCAATGACCGAGGCAAGGGTGGTGATTGTGGCAAGGCGCACCCAGTGTTCCCGACGCCCAAGCGTGATAGGAATCAATAACACGTCCGGGGGAATGGGAAAAAACGAACTTTCCGCAAACGAAATAACGGAAAGGGCGCGTACCGCATTCGGGCGCTGAGCAAACCCCATCGTCCACTCCTTCAGCCGATGCAGATAGTGCATCATAGTTTCGAGCGGAGAAGTTCTGCGGCAGCTTCGGGAGAAACAGAGATGACCTCCATCCCGGTTCCTAACTCAAGCCCCGCAAGCGTTGCGGTTTTTGGCAAAATTTCCAAATGCCAGTGATAGTGTTCAGCCTTCTTCTCGTGAATGGGTGCGGTATGAATGAAATAGTTGTAGTCGGAATTTTTGAGTGCACGCTTCAGTGAACGGAGCACGGAAATCAAAATTTCCGCAAGCAGTGGGCGATCGTCCGTGGCAATGGTCTCAAATCGTGCCGAATGATGTTTTGGATAAATACGCACTTCGTAATTAAAGTGTGATGCATATGGTGCGTACGCAATAAATTTTTTATTTTCAGCAATCACACGAACCTGTTTCTTCTTTTCCCAATGGATCACTTCACAATGCGCACACTTATTGTGTTTATTATAAAAACGTTGTGATCCGGCGAGTGAACGATACACGTCCGACGGGATAACCGGAAGTGCAACTAGTTGCGAGTGAGGATGCGCCATCGAGGCTCCCGCAGAAGCGCCGTGGTTGTGAAATACGAGCATATATTCTAAACATTCTTCTGCAATCAAATCATGAATACGCTCTTGGTACGCCCGGAGCACTAATTCTACCTCCGGCACTTTCATGTCGGCAATACTTTTATCATGTGGCCGCGTAATAATCACCTCGTGAAATCCCACTCCACCGAGCATCTTTCCCGTGCCGTCTTTCACCTCTACCGGACACGACGCTCCTTCGTGTTCAAGTGCGGGGTATTTATTGCGAATGACTTGAACAAACCAATCTTTGAGTTGCAATTGTTTGCCACTTTTGCGTTTGCTCGGATGCACGAACCAAAGTACGGGGGAACCATTGCCCGATTTTTGTGGGTCTTCAAATGAACACCCCGTGCGATCATGGGTAGGGGCGGGTACGCGGCCGGAATTTTTCGGGCGATGCGAACGCTTTGTCGACAGCAACACCCACTCTCCAGAGACGGGATCTTGTCGAAACTCATTTACTTCAGACGGTTTTTTCATAATCATTTGTGATTCGAGACTGTGTATCATACGCACCTGTGCGGATCCACCAACCAATTTTTGTGGTTTCCCAAAGGACTTGTGCGTACGCGCTCATGCGCACATGACTTCGCGCATCGTTCTTCCAGTCTGCGGGGGCAACACGCACATTGTACCCAAAGTGACGGGCAAGCGCGAGCGCTTCAATATCAAATCCCCAACGAGAGATGCGGGACACACGAAAAATCTTGCGCGCCGCATCCGCACGAAATGCTTTAAAACCACATTGCGTATCCCAAATTCCACGCACTGCAATCAGTTGAATATATAGGTTCCCCATATTTCCAAGTATTCGCTTTAAGGTTGCTTGCGGGATTGTCTGTCGAGCACCTCTTGCGTCCTTACTATCGCGAGATGCTATCACCACATCCGCGCCTCCGTCAAAAAATGGTCTCATGAGCTCGAAATGTGAAATATCTGTGGCATTGTCCGCATCGGCAAATAATCGAATGCGTCCCGTTGCTGCGAGCATGCCCTCACGTACAGAATACCCCTTCCCCTTGTTTTCTTTCCGATCGATGATTTTGATCTGCGGGATTGCCCCTTTGAGACGTTCCACCACACGCACGGTGCCATCTGTTGCACCGTCAGAAACGACAATAATCTCCCAGCCATAGGGTTTTTTTGATAAAAAATCCTGCATCCGAAGGAGGGTGTGCTCTATCCGACTCGCTTCATTATATGCAGGGACAATGACCGAAAGATATACTTCCCGCTCTTCCATACGGATAGTATATCACGAACTATTTATCAGATTCACGTCGATTTCTATCCAAAAACCCTTGGAGCATGAGTGCGGCAGCTCCGGCATCAATATGCTCAGCATCGGGGCGAAGCGTGCGCGATGCACTAGATGTGAGGATTTCATTTTCTAAAAAAATAGGAATGCCTAGTGATTCAAGAGATTTTGCAAACGCACGCGCCTGTTCGGCCATCTCACTCTCCTGTCCGGAGAATCCAATCGGCACCCCTACAACGATTCCTGCTGTTGGTTCCTCGGAAATAATTTCATTCAATGTCGAACGTACGTTCCCAGAGGCATCTATAATAGTACGCGCAAACGCCATGTTGCCATCGCCGTCTGACACCGCAACACCAATACGCACGCGCCCGTAATCGAGCCCAATATACCTCATGATTTTAGTTCACTGGGACGTCTCGTGATCACCAGAGGTCCGTCCGTGGTAATTAAAATTGTATGTTCAAAATGCGCGGAGAGCGATCCGTCACGCGTCACCCACGTCCATCCATCACCCGCGAGTTTCACTTTTCGATCTCCCATATTAAACATCGGCTCGAGCGCGAGCACCATATTCTCAACAATGCGCTCTCCAGTGCCGGGCTCCCCGTAATTGGGAATCTGCGGATCTTCGTGGACCGCAAGCCCTACGCCGTGTCCTACTAACTCACGCACTACCCCACGTTTATTGGGCTTTGCGACTGTTGAAACCGCATATCCAATATCCCCAATACGATTTCCAATATGGGCGACCTGTATACCCGCCTCCAGTGCATCCGCAGTGTCGCGGAGTAATTGCGTCACTTCACCTGACACTGCCCCCACCGGAATAGTAACCGCAGTGTCTGTAAAAAATCCTTTATACTTCATTCCGATATCGAGTCCTACAATGTCGCCATTTTTGAGAGCTCGATTGGAAGGGATCCCGTGCACGACTTCTTCATTTATGGATGTACACACCGTCGCTGGATAGGGGCGCGTATCACCTTCACTTTGATATCCTTTAAATGCTGGCGTACCGCCCACTGCACGAATGAGCTTTTCCGCGAGCGCGTCTAACTCAAGCGTAGTAACGCCAACTATTACCTCACGCGCAAGACGCTCAAGAATTTCTCCAAGTAGTTTTCCTCCTTCTATGAGTGCTTCTCGATCAATGTGTTTTTTTGCGATCATTGAATCAGTGGACGAATGCGTTCAAACACTTCTTTAACGGTTCCTACGCCGTCGATTTCAACGAGCTTCATTTGTGGATGCACGCTTACAAACGAGCGAAGTTCTTTCATTTCTTTTTCAAATACTTCCATGCGCTTCGTAATTGCGTCTGGTACGTCGTCCTCTCTGCCACGCTTTGAAAGTCTTGTGATTGCTTCGCTTGCGGGAATATCAATGTGCAACATCACCGCGTGCTCACGATCATAAAAAGTGAGTGCTTGCATAAGAATTTCTGCCTCAAGCGCAATGCGTGGAGAACCGTCGAGCAAAATGTGGTGCTCGGGCTTCAACTCACGAATAAATTTATCTGCCCATGCCCAAATCGCAAGAAAACGCGGAGCAAGAAGCCCGCGTTCAAGCACTTTTTCTTTCAACATATTGGTAGTGTAGGTGTGTCCTCCCTCTGCAAGCTCACGAAATTTTTGCCCCGTATAAAAATACAGTGTATGGTCTTCCCCCAGCATGTTGCGCATGAGCGCGGCTTGCGTCCCCTTGCCGCATCCAGCGCGACCAACAAGAAATATCGTTTTTGGAGTATTACTCATACTCACGTACCGTGAGCTGTGCTTGAATTTGTTTGACGGTTTCAAGAACCACCGACACCACAATGAGGAGCGCAGTACCTCCAATCGTCAGCGTTGAAACGCCGAGTACCCCCTGAATGATGAGCGGCATGATCGCGATGACACCAAGAAAGAGTCCTCCCGCGAGCGTGATGCGGTTAATGACTGCGCCTAAGTATTCTGCGGTGGGACGACCCGGACGCATGCCGGGAATAAATCCTCCACTTTTTTGGAGATTCGTTGCAATTGATCCAGAATCAAACGTGACTGCGGTATAGAAATACGTAAAGAGAAACACGAGCACAAAGTAGATGCTTCCGTAAATCCACTGATTATTGAGCCATCTCGTCACGGTGGTCGCGGCAGTGTTTACCCACGCGCCACCAGTGCTTGCAAGCAGTGTGAGCACGAGCTGAGGAAAAAGTAAAATAGAGATTGCAAAGATAATAGGAATCACTCCTGCTTGATTCACGCGCAACGGCAAGTATGTTGAAACGCCTCCGTACAGCTTCATACCACGCACGCGCTTTGCATACGAAATAGGAATGGGACGTTCTGCTTCGGTCACGAGTACCACTCCCGCAATCACCACAATGGCCGCCACCACAAATCCCACGAGTGTTGGGAGCATCTCACGCGAAAATGTTACGTAGTTTTGATACGCAACTTGAGGAATGCCGGCAACGATACCCGAAAAAATAAGCAGCGAAACACCGTTTCCAATGCCATATTGGGTAATCATCTCCCCAAGCCACATCAACCACACCGATCCTGCGGTCACAATCGTCAGCACGGTAAGTAGTTCAATATTGAAACCTGGTTCGAGATAAATCACATTATTGCTTGCAAGCAAACGAATCAGTCCATATCCCTGGAGCATCGCAAGCGGCACGGTGAGCATGCGAGAGTACTGCATGAATTTTCTACGCCCCGCCTCTCCCTCTTCGTGATACAACTCCTTCATTGAAGGAAAAATCATCGTAAGCAACTGCATGATGATGGAAGCGGTAATGTACGGACCTACTCCGAGCATCATGATTGATACCTGCTCAAGTCCTCCTCCGGTGAACAGGTTAAACAGTCCGAGCAGACTATTTCCACCAAGCGCGCCCTCAAACCGTAACTTGTCGATGATTGGAATAGGTATTGCTGCGGAAACTCGGAAAATTGCAAGTAACCCGAGGACATAGAACATCTTCTTACGAAGCGCGGCGTCTCGGAAAATTCGTTTGAGTGTTTGCATATTCTTTAAGATATCTTACCCCCTGCCTTCACAATCACCTCTGCTGCGGTTTTTGAGAGTGTTACTCCCGATACCGTAAGTACATTCGTTACTTTGGCAGTTCCTACAATTTTGATCTGTGCCTTGCGTTGTTTGGGTCCTGATATCACACCATGCAATTTGAGCGTACGTGGATTTACCACTCCTCCCTTTGCAAAGGCAGTGGCAACACGGGCGAGCGTTACGGTAACCGCGGGAAACTCATAGCGAGGCGTACTGTGTCCACGCTTTTTTGGAAATTTCATAATGAAATCTCGTTCTGCAGGTCGAATGCGGCGTCCTGAACGTGCCTTCTGTCCTTTCGTTCCTCTTCCGGAAAATGTACCGCGCGAACCACCGCGTCCAACGCGAGGACTTTTGCGATTCTTATGCTTGGGTTGTAGTTGGTGTAGTTGCATGTTGTTTTTTTGCTCGTAACTGACCAAGGGCAATCATTGCGACACGCGCATTGTTGAGTTTGTTATTTGACCGAGAAAGTATTTTTGCACTCACATCGGCAACTCCCGCGAGCTCCAGCACAGTGCGCACCGAACTGCCGGCAATGAGTCCTCGCCCTTTCTTTCCGGGACGGATAAGCACCACTGCGGAACTAAACTTCGCCTGCACATCATGTGGGATTGCTCCATGTTCATCCATTGGCACAGTAATCATGGATTTGCGTGCTTGATTAAGCGCTTTCTCAATAGACATCGCGGTATCACGTCCTTTGCCAATACCAACTCCGACGTGCCCCTTCCGATCTCCCGCAACCACCGTTGCGCGGAAACTAAATCTGCGACCTCCAGATACCACACGTGCGACACGGCGCATATCTACTACCTTGTGCTCTAACCCGTCCGTTGGCTTCTTTGGACGTCGATCTGGTCGGCGACCACCTCCTGGGCGAGCGCCACCCCCACGAGGTCCTCGACGATCACCTCCCTTTCCTGCTCCTGCTGGTTGTTTCTGTACTTCAGCCATATTAAATAGTGAGTCCTTTTTCGCGCGCAGCCTCTGCAACCGCTTTTACGCGCCCATGATAACGAAATCCTCCGCGATCAAATACTGCGGACGCAACGCCAATCTCGCGTGCACGCACCGCAATTGTTTCTCCTACGACACGTGCTCCATCAGTCTTTGTTCCTTTCTTTGTTTTCTTTTTTGTAGAGTCAGTAGCGTACGCAAGCGTGCGTCCCGACGTGTCATCAATCAACTGCGCAACCACATGTTTTGCAGAACGAAATATTGAAAGTCGAGGACGTTCGGCGGTACCCAAAATACGTCCACGTACGCGGACGGCGCGACGAATAAGTCGGGACTGTTTTTGCTTTAATTGTTTCGTCGTCAACATATGAGTGTTTTGATTATGCGGCTCCCGCTGCCTTCTTTCCTGCTTTTCTGCGTACCACCTCCCCCATATAGCGAATACCTTTCCCCTTATATGGCTCGGGCTTTTTGAGCGCGCGAATCGAGGCCGCCACATTTCCCACGAGCTCAATAGAAGGACCGGTGATCGTGATAGTGTTTTTTTCTACCGTAAATGTCACGCCGTCCTCCGCCTTAAATGGAACGGGATGAGAAAAGCCCAGTGCAAACTCGAGATCTTTTCCTTTGAGCGCAACGCGGTATCCGACTCCTTCCAGTTGCAGTGTTTTGAGAAATCCTTCAGTGACACCTTTCATCATATTGCGCACATGCGCGTGAAAGGTACCCCATAGCATGCGCGTACCTTCACTCATCTCTCGAGGCGTCAATATGACGTTACCGTCCTTCACGGTCACGGTGATTTTTGGATGGATCTGACGAGTGAGCGTCCCTTTTGGCCCCTTCACCGTAAATACGCCGTCATGAATAGAGGCTTCTACTCCTTTTGGAACACTGATAGGTAATTTGCCAAGACGACTCATATAGTTACCAAATTTCAAACATTACTTCTCCGCCAACTCCCGACGCACGCGCCTGACGATTGGTCATGAGTCCCTTCGATGTTGAAACCACGGAAAATCCTGTGCCATGCTTCACCGGCCTCAACGTGCGCACGTTTTCATAAATGCGACACGATGGTTTTGAAACGCGACGTACGCCATGCACGCGCGGTTCTTTTTCACCCGCAGAATATTTCAGCGTCAGTTCCATCGTGCGCACAATCTTTCTACCTCTTTTGGTGGCGTTTGAAACAAATCCTTCTTTCTCTAAAATTTCCGCAACGTTCCACAATAGCTTGGAAAATGGAACAACCACCGTAGCGCGTCCTGCGCGCTGGGCGTTCTTGATGCGATTAATCATGTCTGCAATAGGGTCGGTCATGGTGTTACCAGCTAGATTTTTTCACTCCAGGAATCATCCCCTCGAGCGCAAGTTCGCGAAAACAAATACGGCAGAGATCAAAGTCCCGAATATAGGCGCGCTTGCGTCCGCAACGAAAACAGCGGAGCACTTTCCGAGTGGAAAATTTGGGCTTTTTTTGCGCCCGTGCGCGTACTGAGGCCTTCGCCATAATAGGTAGGAGTATACCGAAAGAAGGGGGTCGGGTCAAGAAAACCCCTATCCGCCTATGCTTCCGGACGCTCGAACGGGAATCCCATCAGCTCAAAGAGCTTGCGGGCTTCATCGCGAGTGCGCGCATTGGTGACGACCGAAACTTGTAGACTGTAAATTCGCTGAAAATCTTCTCCAATGAGCTCGGGAAAAATAATGTGCTCACGGATGCCTATATGTAAATTACCATGTTCATCAACACTAGACGGCGGAATACCGCGGAAGTCACGCGTACGTGGAAGTGCGGCATGAATAAAGCGCTCCAGAAATGCATCCATGCGATGACCGCGAATCGTAGTGCGATATCCCACCACCATGCCTTCGCGTGTCTTAAATTGAGCAATTGCTTTGGTGGTTTTTCGCTCTTCAGGAATTTGCCCGGCAATCATTGCGAGGGTATGTTTGAGTGCCTCGCGTTCTTTTTTATCCTGAATTTTTCCAATCCCCATATTAATCACCACCTTCGCAACGCGAGGAACAGCAAGTACATTCTTATATCCAAATGCTTTCTGCATTTCAGGAACAATGCGCTTCGTATATTCAGTTTTGAGTACAGTCTTTGTTGTCATATATATTAAATGCCTTCAGCGCCACATTTTTTGCAAACGCGCACCTTTCCTTTTTCGCTAATCTTATAGCCAATGCGTGTTGCCTTTTTACACTTACTACACACGAGCGCAACATTTGCCGTAGTAATGCGTCCCTCCACGGACACAATCTGTCCCTTCTCCCCTGAGCGACGTGCACGAATGTGGCGACGGCGCATATTCACGCCTTCAATGACCACTTTTCCTGAGTCCTCAAACACGGCAAGAATTTTTCCAGAAGATCCTTTGTTTTTTCCTTTGGTGACGTATACGTTGTCGTTTTTCTTCAGCTTCATATGTATCGCTTAAATCACCTCCTCTGCGAGTGACGCAATTTTTGTGTATCCGCGATCGCGGATTTCTGATGGGATTGGTCCGAAAATACGACCTCCCTTTGGCTCCATACCGTCAATAATCACTGCGGCATTTTCATCAAATCGGATTGAAGATCCGTCTTTTCGGTGAAAGGTACAACGTGTACGCACAATCACGGCACGCACCTTGTCCTTCTTCTTGAGCATCTTGCGCGGCTCTGCAGTCTGGACTGAGGCGACTACCACATCCCCAATACGCGCGTACCGTCGGCGTGACCCACCAAGCACCTTAAACACACGGATGATGCGAGCTCCGGTGTTATCAGCTACTTTCAGTAATGCGCGTGGTTGAATCATATAAGCAGATCAAGGGTACTCAATATTTCCTTCGAAATCAAGTGGCGCCCTCTTCAGTAATTTCCTCGACTTGTGCGGCAGACACTCGTTCAATCACTGCCCACTTCTTTTCTTTTGACATTGGGCGAATGGACTCGATCACCACGCGATCACCCACTTTGTACGCATTCTCGGGATCATGTGCCTTGTATTTCTTAGAACGCTTGATGTACTTGCGATACTTTGGGTGCTGAGTGAGGCGCGTAACTTCAACAACAACGGTTTTATCCATCTTGTCGCTGACAATATTTCCGACGAGTCGTTGTTTAATTGCTTCCATGTTTTTGACGTAAAATCGTTAAGATCCGTGCGATTGTTCTGCGTGAAGTCATTTTTTCTTTCACATTTTTTGATCGTCCCTTCGCAGAGTGGAATTGAAATGCTGCAATGTGCGAGCGCTCTTTTTTGAGCATCTCCTCCAGCTCTCGATCAGATTTTTTTCTCAGTTCTGTCGTGTTCATAGTTGATCTCTACTAACAATCTTAGTGCGCACCGGGAGCTTTGCACTTGCACGCTTGAGTGCAGTGCGTGCAATCGCATCCGGTACTCCATCGATCTCGAAGAGAATGCGACCGGGGCGCACGGGAAACACAAACCCCGCTGGTGCTCCTTTCCCGCCACCCATGGTTACTTCGGGGGGGCGATTGGTAATAGGCTTGTCTGGGAACACACGAATCCAAATTTTTCCTCCGCGCTGAACATATCTCACCATGGCACGCCTAGCGGCCTCAATCTGACGGCTCGTCATCCACACCGCGTCTTCGGACTTGAGTCCGTGTGAGCCGAATGCAAGCTTTACCCCACGCGTTTCAACAAGGCGCTTGCGAGACCTGCCTTTCTGCCACTTACGATGTTTTACTTTTTTTGGAAATAACATATCAGTGTATTATCGTGCGGTTGTTTCAGCTTGCTCACTATCTTTCGCAAAAATTTCTCCGCGGTAAATCCATACTTTAATACCAATGGATCCGTATGGGAGTACTGCGGTCTCGCGTGCAAAATCAACATCTGCGCGCAGTGTCTGCAGTGGAATTCTTCCTTCGCGAAGCCACTCTTTGCGACCCATTTCAGATCCATCGAGTCTTCCCTTGAGAAGCACGCGCACGCCTTCAACGCTACGCGTCGCAATGGTCTTTGCAATGTGGGTTTTTAGTACACGACGGAATGGCAAGCGGCGCTCCAAATCTTGTGCAATAAGGCGCGCAACGACACGTGCGTTTGCTTCCGGATCTTTGACTTCTTCTACCGTTACCTTAATGGCAATTGCTTTTGGAAAATCAGGAGCAATGGAAAGTGCTTTTGATTGAATCTCTTTGCGCAGTCGCTCGATACCCTCTCCCCCACGGCCAATGAGTAGCCCCGGACGAGGTGTTTTGATAATGATGCGGAGCTCTCTTGGAGAACGTTCAATATCAATAGACTCCACCATAAATTCACGTAATTTACGCATAAGCCATTCACGAAGCAGCGTATCTTCTCGTAAAAACTTTGCATATGATCCGTGCTGAAACCAGCGCGACTTCCAACCGCGAATATATCCAAGTCTGAATCCGTATGGGTGTGCTTTATGCGTCATGATCCGAGAGTGAGTGAAATATGGCTCGTGCGTTTCTTAAATCCGGCTGCTCGTCCCATGGCGCGCGGCATAAATCGCTTCAGCGGGCGCCCTTCATCAACAGTAATATTTTTGATGATCAGTGTGTCGGGGTTTGCAACCTTCGCATTATGCGTCGCGTTTGCAACTGCGGAATTGAGCAACTTTGCAAGTGGAATTGACGCAACGCGCGGTCGAAACTTCAACTGAGAGCGCGCATCAGCAACCGACATCCCCTTAAGCGTGTCCGCAATAGCGCGCACCTTGCGAGGTGCGATACGAAGCGAATGAAGATGTGCGGTAATAGTTGCCATACAATATTATTCTTTCTTTGGGGCTGCGGCACGAGCAGTATCTGCTGCCGCTTGATCAAGCGCCTTCTGAATTTTTCCTCCATGACGAACGAATTTTCGTGTTGGACTAAATTCACCGAGTCGGTGACCCACCATATCCTCAGACACTTTCACTTCTATAAAATTCTTTCCATTGTGTACGCCAAACGTATACCCCACCATTTCAGGTGTGATGTGCGCAGGACGTGCCCATGTTTTGATGACCTGCTTTGATCCTTGTGGTAACTTTGCCACTTTGGAAAGCAAGCGCTCATCGACATACGGACCTTTTTTTGATGACCTCGGCATATGAATTATTTCTTTCGCTTAACTTTAGGTCGACGCTCCAAAATAAATACATTGGAATATTTCTTTGGCTTGCGTGTTTTAACTCCGCGTGTGCCCTTGCCCCATAAGTTCTTTGGGCGTCGAAGTCCCATTGGTTGACGTCCTTCGCCTCCTCCGTGTGGATGATCCACCGGATTCATTGCGGTACCACGCACCGTTGGACGAATTCCCTTATGACGAGAGCGCCCCGCTTTTCCGTAATTCACGTAGCGGCTCTCCTCTCTCGTGAGGGAACCTACCGTTGCCCATGCGTGCGATGGAATGTAGCGTACTTCTTTTGAAGGCATACGCACGAGTGTACGTCCTTCTTCTTGTGCGATCACCTCTGCAGACTCTCCTGCGCCGCGTGCCACGCGTCCGCCACCTCCCGGCTTTAATTCCAAATTACAAATTGGCGTTCCGGTAGGAATGCGCTTGAGCATCGTGGCGTTTCCTGGCTTGAGTGGCGCATCTTCTGCAATCACGACCATATCTCCAACATTCACCATCTTCGGTGCAAGTCGATACTGCTGATCGCCATCGCGGTAAATCAGCAAACTGATGAAACTCGAACGATTTGGATCATACTCAATCGTGGCCACGCGTGCAGGTACGCCGCGTTTGTCATATCCAAGAGATACCAATCGAAATCGACGCTTTGCGCCACCTCCCTTATGTCGAACGGTGATGCGACCCACATTATTCCTTCCTACGTGACGCTTCACACCCTTCGTCAATCGCTTGTTCGGTCGGTCGGTCGTCAACACTGCTCCATAGTCTATGGAGGTCATGCCGCGTCTTCCTGGTGATGTAGGTTTATAGTGCTTCATAATGAAAAAACGAAAGCATTAAAAGAGGTCAATGCTTTCACCGTTCTTCAGTTGAACGACAGCCTTTTTATAGCCTTTTTTAAGCCCTTTCGTCAACCCGCGTCGTCTCGGCTTGCCCGGCATAGTAATCATACGCACGTCAGTGACATGCACTTTATACATGCGCTCCACCGAAACTTTCACCGTTGCTTTCGTTGCGGCGTCCAGTACTTCAAACACATAGCCATTGTGGTGCGACATGTCGCGACTCTTCTCAGTAATGTGCGGAGCAATTAACGCAAGACCCTCGTGGTGTTCATCAATAGTAACCGCGTTTTCTTTCGTCTCCACCGGAGCCTCCGAAAGAGCAGTAGGAGTACGCGTGCGTTTCTGCTTCTCTTCTTTCTCCTTCTTCTTCATGAAATCAAGCAAGGCCATGGAATGATGTTTCGCTGATAAGAATGTATTTATGCGAGAGGAGATCTAGTGTATTGGCGTTCCGAGCATCCATCACACTCACGCGATCGATGTTGCGGAGCGCGCGCACGGTTCCGGTATCTCCCTTGTCCGTCAGCACCAAGACGGTTCCCTTCTCTCCAATGATATGCGCATCAACCAATTCTTTCAGGAATGCAACTCCCTGCTTGGTCTTCGCATCTGCAATTGCAAGTGTATCAAGCACGACAAGCTCTGCCTCCGTCGCTTTTCTGTGGAGCACTGCATGTAATGCGCGACGTGCCATACGAGTATTAATTTTACGTTCAAAATTTTTCTCACCCGTTGGTCCGTGTGTGACTCCTCCTCCTGACCAAATTGGCGAGCGAATGGATCCGTGACGCGCGCGCCCCGTTCCTTTTTGCTTCCACGGTTTTCGGCCTCCTCCGCGAACTTCCGCTCGATCTTTCACTTTTGCAAGTCCTCCGCGGCGATTTCCCTGCTGTGTGACTGCAATTTGATGCACTAAATCTGGAGACCAGCTTGCCTTTTCAATAGACGCGGGAAGCTCCAGCGCTTTTACCTTTTTTCCTGTTGTATTGTAAATCGTCAGTGCGCTCATGATACGGTATGTACTTCAATAAGACCCCCGCGGCGACCCGGTACCGCTCCTTTGACATAGAGGTAATTCTTTTCTGCATCAATCTTGA
>CAYHYZ010000008.1:0-29941 GCA_964360995.1 uncultured Candidatus Saccharibacteria bacterium | reverse complement strand
GCGATTTTTTATTGAGATCTTTTTGGTTGACGCGCTCCAGAAAATCCGAAAGTGAAGTAAATTTTCCCTTCTCATTACGCTCTGCGACAATCGCACTGACCACGTTATGCCCAACGTTTTTGACCGCACCAAGACCAAAGCGAATGGTTTTGTTATTGAGTACCGTAAACGTTGCTTCTGATTCATTCACGTCTGGTCCAAGCACGGTAATATGTTCTTTTCGACACTCTGCAATGAGATATGACATGCGTTCGATATTTTTTGCGTCCGCATTCAGCAGTGACGCCATAAATTCAATTTGATAGTGCGCCTTGAGCCATGCAGTGGTGTAAGCAACAATCGCGTAACACACCGCGTGCGACCTATTAAATCCATAGCGATCAAATGGCAAAATAAGTTCCCATAACTCCTTCCCCAATTTTTCAGATCCGGTTTTTTTTATTACACCGCTCACAAACTTATCTTTCTGCTCTCTGAGGAGTATCGGATTTTTCTTTCCCACCGCTTTACGGAGCGTGTCCGCTTCTCCAGGTGTGAAGCCGGCGATTGAGCGAGACATCTGCATGAGTTGTTCTTGATATATCATAATGCCGTACGTTTTATTGAAGTACGGCTCTAGTAAGGGATGAGCATACGAAACCCGTTCTTTTCCATGTTTGCGCTTAATGTAGGAGGGAATTAGTTCCATGGGACCTGGACGAAAAAGCGCAACCATTGCAACAATATCTTCAAATTCCGTGGGTTTCAGTTCCATCAAATAACGTGTCATTCCCGCGCCTTCCAATTGAAATACACCCACAGTGTTGCCTTTGGCGAGCATTTTATAGGGGAGCACATCATCAAATGGGATTGTCTCGGTATTTATTTTTACACCGTGCCTATCCTCAATACGTTTTAACGTCTCTTCAATAATAGAAAGGTTGGAAAGTCCGAGTACGTCCATTTTCAGTAGTCCCAGTGCCTCCACCGCATGCATATCGAATTGCGTGACAAGCGCCTGTGTGCGCTCGCCTCCCGCAGTAGTTGCATATTGAAGCGGGAGCGTCTCAACCAAGGGGTTTTTTGAAACCACAATGCCACACGCATGAGTGCTTGCATGCCGCACCACTCCTTCGAGATGTTTGGCGGCGTCTAAAACTTTACGCGCGTCGGGATCACGATCGTATAAATTTTTCAGCTCCTCAGTCATGGTGATTGCCTCGTCGAGCGAAGACCCAAATGGAATGAGTTTTGCAAGCCGATCGCAGAAGTCATACGGCATTCCGAGTGCGCGCCCGCAGTCGCGCACTGCCGCACGCGCCGCCATGGTTCCAAATGTAATAATTTGCGCAACGTGTTCGCGCCCGAACGTGTGCGAAATATAATCGAGCACTTCGGGACGGCGTGTATCAGCAAAGTCCAGATCAATATCTGGCATACTGATGCGATCCGGATTCATAAAACGCTCAAACAGCAAATCGTATTTGATGGGGTCTGCCGTAGTGATATTTAGGAGATATGAAATGAGCGAACCGGCAGCGGAGCCTCTTCCGGGGCCCACCACGATTCCTTGCGATTTTGCCCAGCCAACGATATTTTCGACAATGAGGAAGTATGAGGCAAACCCCGTTTTATGAATGACCTCAAGCTCATATTCGAGGCGCTCACCGGCAGTTTTTGCTTGCGTGGGATCCGGGTACCGCGTTTCGATTGCAGCAATTGTTTTTTTCTTAAGTACAGAATCTGCGGTCTCTCCATCGGGCAGTGGAATATGAGGGAGTTGTATTTTGCCAAGTTCAATAGTGAGTGATACTTGGTCGGCAATGCGGATGGTGTTGGTAATTGCTTCGGGGACGTGCGTAAAGAGTTGTTCCATTTCTTCTGTGGATCTGAGTGAAAAATCGTCGTCACGCATCGTAAGGCGATCGGTGTCGTCGAGATTTGAGTTTGTTTGTACCGCAAGCAAAATATCTTGATACTGCGCTTCTTCTTTGTGGATGTAATGTGCGTCTTGCGTTGCCACCAGGGGAACGTTGTTTGCGCGAGCGAATGTAATCAATTTTTCCATGAGACCCGCATAACCCGGAATTCCGGAGTGACTGCCGATTTCAATATAGAAATGTTCCTTTCCAAAAATATCTTGAAATGTTTTTAGTGTTTCTAGTGCTTTTATTTCGTTGCCAGACTCCAGTGCCTTCGGGATCATGCCGGACGGACATCCCGAGAGCGCGATGATACCCTCGCCATACTTTCGCAGATTTTCAAAATCGATGCGCGGTTTGTAATAAAAGCCATCGAGATGTGAAATGGTCACAAGGCGAACGAGATTTTTCCATCCCGTCATATTACGCGCAAGCAGGATGAGGTGATAGCGCGGCGTGCGAGGGGAGGCTTCTTCGGTGATGGCGCCATCGATCACATAGGCTTCTACTCCGAGAATCGGCTTAATACCCGCTTTGGTTGCGGCTTTATAAAATTCGATTGCGCCGTAGAGGTTCCCATGATCAGTCAGCGCAAGTGCGGGCATATTCAGCTCCTTCGCCCTTGCAACCATGGCATTCACGCGAGAGAGTCCATCGAGCAAGCTGTAGTGACTGTGATTGTGCAGATGGACGAATGACATGTCTGCATTCTAGCCCATACTTGGGTAATAAAGAACGTTGGATAAAAAACTTTTTTCGGGGTTCAGTCGTTATATAGACTAGTATCGATTTATTTGGTATCCTGACACCATACATATGGACACCCGTCAACTGAAAGACGAAGATATTTTAAGGCAAAGCATCGCTACGCCGAGCGTATTCGCGGAGCTGGTGAATCGCTACCAAGGGCCACTCACGCGCGTTGCATATAACGTGTTACGTAGTCACGAGGAAGCGCAGGACGTTGTACAAGAGGCATTTACGAAGATATATTTGTCTGCACATAAATTTGAAGTGCAAGAGGGGGCGAGTTTTAAGAGTTGGGCATATCGTATTACATTTAATGCAGCAATTTCGCAGTATCGGAAGTTGAAGAGAAAATATGCCGGGGAGACGACGCTCGAGCTCGAACACTATGAAAACCTCGGCTACGAGTCGCGCGTTGATAGTAAGGTTGAAGCTGCGGAGCTTGCAGAACAATTACTTGTCGAACTACCCGCTGATTTGCAACACGTAGTGCGCGAGTATTACTACGCTGATAAGTCGTATCAAACAATTGCCGAGGAGTCAGGGCTTTCGCTTCCCACAATCAAAATGAGACTCTACCGAGCAAAGCAAGCATTGAAACAACGATATGACATACACACCTCCTAACAACACAGTGCTCACCCGTCGGGTCATGCGTCGCGTGTACGCTATTTGGTTTATTCGCGAAGTATTGCCGTGGGTCGGCGTGGAGGTTGTGGCGTTTATCGGGCTTGCCATTTTAATGCGCGCTCAAGTGGCGATCGCAAGTGTGATGGAAAATACCCAAAGTATTTGTCATATGAACGGCGTAGGGGGTTGCGTGAAGTATATGGGATACGCTTTTACGCATACAGGACTGGTGGTACAACTTTCGACGGTAGCACTTGCGGTACTTATGAGCATTATTGCATATGATTTTGCCCGCTCGTTTCGCCGCAGCGTGGTCGCGCTCTCACAGTCGCGTTGGGCGCGAAACCTTGTACGCTTTTAATGCGTTAGTCTAGTATCAAGGTCGTTTTTATTACCAGCTCCCCCGAACTATGTTGCGTTCGGGGTTTTTAGTTGCGGTTGTTTGTTAGCTCTGTCAGGATGCCATTCAGGAGGTCTTTTTATGAGTTCAAACGACGCAGAAGACGCTTGTGAGATTGACTCACTGGAGGATGTCGCGGAGAATAGTGCCGCGCTTTCCCGATTGCTCGAAATCTTATGCGCTCCAGTGTTAGACGCGCAGGAGATTTCAGTGTTGCTGCGACGCATCAATCCATTACTGCTCACGGCGCAGGATATTGTTGTAGCCGTGTTGCGACTGAGGACGCTCGCACGTATGGTGCCGGACGTAGTTCGCCCGCACGCGATTGATTTGTGTGGAACGGGAGGAGATAAAAAATCAACGCCAAATATTTCTACACTTGCCGCACTCACCGTGGCGGCATGTGGTGTGGACGTCGCAAAGCATGGAGGTCGATCAGCGTCGGGAAATTGTGGTAGTGCGGATCTCATGCATGCACTTGGTATCCCGGATGTGCTTTCCCCCGAGCTCTCCGCAGAGCATCTGAGAACATTACATTTTGGATTCTATTTTGCGCCTGCATTTCTGCCTGCACTGTCGCGCGTATCCCGAATACGCACGGCAATAGGGAGGCCGACCGCGCTGAATGTTTTATTGCCACTGTTAAATCCCGCAAGACCCTCGTTTCAGCTCATGGGTGTTTACGACTGCAGATTGTTGCGTTCTGTGGCACTCGCGTTGCAGCAACAAGGCATCCAGCGCGCACTCGTTGTGTCCGGGGAGGGTGGCTATGACGAAATGACGACAACGGGCGCCACGCGATTCATTGAGGTTTCCGCATCGGAAATTGTGGAAGGAGTGGCAATGCCGGAGGATTGCGACATTCCACGCGCGGAGGCATTGTCGTTACACTGCGAAACATCCGCGCAGAGTATCGCAGCTGCAATTCTTACTGTGACGGGTGTACCGACACCAGTGATGCATGTGGTTGCGTACAACGCCGGATATGCGCTCTACATTGCCGGACATGCTGAATCTGCAAAGATCGGTGTGGGCAAGGCACTTTCTGCACTGCGCGATGGGCGCGTGTACAAGCTCGTGACTGCATTACGCTGTTTGCGCTACCCAATCAAAAGGATGTCGCCTCGGTGACATCCTTTTTTCTTTTTTGATGCGGTGCTCACGCGGTGTGAGTTTTTTGTTTTTCTCTGCAAAGTACGGCATCATGACTGTAGATGTTTAAGGAGGATTTATGCTCAAGTTTGTTCCTCTTGATAAATCGTGGATTATACGAATGGGCGTATTGGATATCATCCATGGATACGATGATATACTACAATTTCTGAGTGCACAGCCGCTACTCTCAGATGATCTTCTCGCACTCAACCGTGCGTGTATATGCTGGAATACCATGTATGAGATGTTTGTCGGTGAGTCCGGGACGCTCTATCGTTTTCTCCAGTTTGCATCCTGGAAGTTGGGACTCAATAAAAGATTCATGCTCGCTGGCTCTCTAAAGGAAAGAAACATTGGTCGAGACCCATCGATAGTTCATTTAACCCAGAGAGAGTTGCTTGCGCTACCGGGTGAACCGACGACGCAATGGGCAAGTGCAGCAGTGCTTTTGGGAGACAGAGTTCGACTTGCCGACGCGCCGTTTAAGCTACGCGTAACGTACGCGGCGGTGGAGCATTGGGAAGTGCAACGAAATGAGGGGCTGACTTGGAAACCAGAAACGGATCGTACCATTACGACTCAAGCGGAAGTGTTTGTCCGATTGTTGCGGGGAGAAGTTACGGATTTTATTGCTGAGCAGGCAGAGGATTACTGCTTTGCACGAATGTTCAGCTACCTAACCCGTGAGACTGGCGCAAAACGGTGGCCATCTCTCGCAGGTCACGAAAGTAATCGACTAGATGAAATGGAAGTAGTGATTACGTCGATTCGGAGAGGGGAAATGATTACTTCGCGTGATCATCGCGTTGTGCAAGCTGCCGTCATGTGGGGTCTCGTGAATGGTGTGAGCGTCAACATTTGTTACCCTGAAGTGGTGAATAAGAGTTGGCCAGAATTCTGGCGGTTTGTCGCGATGCACACAAAGTCATGAGTGCGCTAACCAACAGTGAGTCCCTTGCAGCGCGAGGGACTCTTTTTATGAAGCGTTTAAATCCCACATGGTGGGGGGTTTTTTGTTATGCTGTATAAATGCACAAGGGAACTGTCGGAATAGATGAAGCTGGACGGGGGCCACTTGCAGGCCCGATGGTTATTGCGGCCGTGATGGATATCGATCCGAAGCTCCTACGGGGTATTCGCGACTCAAAAAAACTCTCACCTCGTGCGCGCGATACTTGGTACGCGCTTATTAAAAAGAATGGCACGGCACGGTACGTGAGTATTTCGGCGCGCCGAGTAGATACAAAAGGAATAACAAGGTGCGCGCGCGAGGGAATCGCAGCACTGCTCAAAAAATTTCCGAAGCGTCCGTCGTTGGTGCTTATGGATGGTAATTTATATGCACCGCGCGAGTATGCGCAGCGCACGATTATCAAGGGGGATGAAAAAATTCCTTTGATTGCAGCGGCATCAGTGATTGCAAAAGTCACAAGAGATCGCCACATGGTGCGCGTGGCAAAAAAATATTCCAAGTATAATTTTTCTGTGCACAAAGGATATGGCACCGCGTCTCACATCCGTGCAATTCGCAAGCATGGTCTATCCACTTTACACCGAAAATCATTCTGCAAAAATTTTATCTAGTGTGCTATTGCGTGAGCGCCGTGTGTGTGGTATCTCATAAGTAGATTGTTTAGCGGTTGCCAAGGAGGCTCACGTGGGAATCCACTCACTAAACCAAAAAAAGCGGAACGGACGCGGGCAAGCAAGTAACGAAAACCCATCTCGCAAACGAGCGATGCTGGTGCGACTCAACGGAGTAGCGGTAGATCTTGAGTTGGCACGGAACGATGGCGACGAGCGTGGGATTCGCAGGTGTGAACGAGTGTTCAATAGGGAGCGCCAGTGCGTGACATTTGCGGATCTGCTTGATCTGATGGGATGGACACCCGAAGACGCCAAAAAGGCCTATGGGTGTTCACCAATCGAGGATCCGCTTGCTCGCTGGGAGGAATGGAAGCGAGAGAACAATGCTCCGGCATACGCGCATGCGTTTCTCTGCCAGCACCTGATCATCCGGCATGACGCCACGCACGTTACAGAACAAAAAACGCGTATGACGAAAATACGCGTGGTACTCGAAACCGTGGGAGAGCGCTTGCGGCTCATCACAAAGCCAACCTCACAAGCGTAAACCACGGCATCGCCGTTCTTACACAATAGCCCAGCCGCTTTAGCGACTGGGCTCTTTTCTTAATATGGCACCTCTTGTAAATACTCGTTACCCCTGTTATAGTTTCGCCATGTCTATACGGATGCGCCACACGCGCTCACACACCGGAAACCGCAGAAGTCACCACGCGCTCACGCCAGTGGCGACAGTTGCGTGTGTAAAATGTGGTACAATGGTACTACCGCATCATGCGTGTGCAAATTGTGGAACGTATCGTTCTCGCACCGCAATAGATGTGATGAAAAAACTCACGAAGAAAGAACAGAAAGCGAAGGCGAAAGCACTCGCGGCCGAGCAAGAAACACGTGAAGCAGGGCAGAATCTTGACGCAGCAGAGCTGAGTCAAAAGTAATGGGCGCAGTGCGACTAACTATTGTACATTTCAATTCACACCAGTTATGGCTTCCCGACACCTCGCGCGATCGATAGCGATGCAGACGCTGTATGAAGTTGATTTTCGTGATGTAGGAACTGCAGGTGCGCCCGATATTCTCGAGCGTAATTTTGAGGAATTTGGTCCCGGACTTGAGGAAAAAAGCTTTGCACGGTCTCTCGTGCTGAGCGTACTTGAGCGCAAACCGGAGTTGGATAATCTCATTGAAAAAGCCGCTCCCGAGTGGCCGATCGCACAGATTGCGGTAGTGGATCGCAACGTGCTTCGTATCGGCCTTTGGGAGTTGCTTTTTGGAAACTACAGTGAAGTCCCACCGAAAGTCGCGATCAATGAGGCCATCGAGCTTGCTAAAACATTTGGAGGGGAAAAATCTGGCAAGTTTATCAATGGTGTACTCGGTACCATCTATCGAGAAATTGGAGAGCCCGGGAAAGACGAGACCTCACGCAAACACATGAAGCCAGAGGATCTTGCAAAACTACCTGTTGAGCTCAAGGTAGGTGGGGTGGTATATCGCAAAGATGACGAGGGATATTTCTTTGCTCTCGTACACGATGTCTTTGGATATTGGACGCTCGCAAAAGGAAGTATTGAAGGCGAGGAGGCACCAAAAGACGGAGTGCGTCGTGAACTCGAAGAAGAGCTGGGTATCTCAAACATGGATGTAGGAGATAAACTGGGCGTGAATGAGTACGTGGCGCACGACCCAGAAAAGGGTCCCGTACGCAGACGCGTAGAGTACTTCTTAGTTGAAACGACAGACAAAAAATTGACGCTGGGTCCTTCGGGAGGACTCACAAAAGCGTCGTGGTTTTCGCTTGATGAACTCGCAAATATTAAAACGTACCCCGATATCGTAGGCATCTTTAAAAAAGCGTTTGAACTATTACAATCAAAATGACCCGTTCGAAAATCGCTACGTTTCAGGAAGCCATGGGCGTACAATTCAAAACAATCTCTCTGCTTGAGCAAGCACTCACGCATCGTTCGTATTTAAATGAAAATCCCGACACAAAACGTGGGCATAATGAACGCCTCGAATTTTTGGGGGATGCAGTGCTTGAACTTTCGGTGACCGATTATTTATTTAAAAAATACCCTGGTAAGCCCGAGGGCGAGCTTACCAATTATCGTGCCGCGCTGGTAAATTCCGATATGCTTGCACGCGTTGCGTTTGAGCTGGGAGTAGGGGAACATGTACTCCTTTCAAAAGGAGAAGCAAAAGACAAAGGACGTGCGCGAGGGTATATTCTTGCGAATGCATTTGAGGCAATCATCGGTGCGCTGTATGAAGATCAAGGATACGGTGCGGCAAATACATTTATAGAAAAGTTTTTACTGCCGCGCATGAAAGAAGTGATCGACCGCAAGCTGTGGAAAGATCCGAAGAGCGCATTTCAAGAAGCGGCGCAGGATAAAGCCGGCGTTACTCCTACATACAAGGTGGTGGAGGAAACTGGACCCGACCACGATAAGCGTTTTGTGGTAGGAGTATTTTTAGACAAAGAAATGGTGACCTCCGGTCAGGGGGCTTCAAAGCAGGAAGCAGAAATTGCCGCTGCTCGTGCAGCACTCGAAATGAAGAAGTGGTAATCGAAGTCATAAAAACATAAAATTACAAGAACACGAGATCAATAGAGCATAAAATCATGAAATCATACAACGCAATCAATACTCACATGCAGGATTGATATAGTGCTTTCATGATGTATTGATTTAAGGTTTTCATGTTTCTATGTTTTAATGAAATTCCATGTACCTCAAACGACTCGAACTCGCTGGATTTAAATCTTTTGCAAAGGAGACGGTGTTTGAATTTCTTACGCCCATCACCGCGGTTGTAGGTCCAAACGGATCGGGTAAATCGAATGTTGTGGAGGCAGTGCGATGGGTGATGGGAGAGCAGTCGATGAAATCTCTGCGTGGGAAGCGCGGGGAAGATTTTATTTTTGGCGGTACGCCGCGTGCGCCTCGGCTTTCACGCGCGGCTGTCTCGCTTACGCTTGATAATTCAAAGAAACAACTTCCCGTGGAATTTGATGAGGTGGTGATTGCCCGCAAAGTGACGCGTGACGGATCAAATCAATATTATCTCAACGATTCGCAGGTGAGACTCAAAGATATTGTGGAGCTCCTTTCGCATGTAGGACTTGGTGTGACGCAGCATCACATTATTTCTCAGGGCGAGGCGGATCGCGTGCTCATGGCCTCACTCGATGAGCGTCGCGCCATGATCGAAGAAGCACTTGGGCTCAAAGGGTACCACTTAAAGCGTGAAGAAGCAGAACGCAAACTTTCACGCACCGAAGAGCACTTGCGCGAAGTGAGTTTACTGCAAAAAGAAATCAAACCGCACTTGAAGTATTTGCATGAGCAGGCCGAGAAAATGAAAGCTGCAGAGTCACATCGCGCAAATCTCGATGACATGTTTCAAGAATATGTGGGGCGCGAGCTCGCGTCGCTGCACGCGATGGAGCAATCAGCGCACGCAAAAAAATCTCCGCTGGCAGAAAAACAGAGGCGAGTACTGCAGGAAATGAAAGTGATTTCTGATCGAATCGTCACGTCCGACAAGTCACATCCCGTGGCGGACACATCTGAGTTTGATACCGAAATTGATCGTATTGAAGAGGAATTGCGTGGGGCAGAGCGTGAGCTTGCGCGTTTGCAGGTGCGCAGTGAAATTGCCGCCGCAACGAGTGTGGTGGAGGAAATTGATATCACGAGCGCAACGGAAATGGTTGGTCGCGTCATTTCGCATATTGAGCGCGCGGAGGTTATTGAAGATGTACGCTCAATGCGTTCAGCGATGCAGCAGGTACGAAAAGATCTCGAGGCATTACTGAAGAAATGGAAAGGGGGTGCTGAAACAGTGAAGGCGGCAAATTCTGGAGTGGAGATTAAAAAAATCGAGGACAGCATTGCAAAGCTGATTGCGCATCGCACAGGAGTACGCGTCAAAAAACAGGAGGCTATCGCACAGTCGCAAGAGACGCTTGTGTCACTACGTACCGATGAACGTGAATTGCGTGCGCTCGAGCGCGACGCATCCGAAATTGCGAGAGCGCTTGCAGATCTCTCATTTGAAGAAGAGCGCATTCGAACGCGAACCAAAGAGGCAGAGGAACTTCAGGGAGAATATAAGCGCTTATTTGACGGCACCATTACGCACACTGGGCGCGCGCTATTTGAAACAGATCATGAGCGAGAGACCGTGCGTCGCAAGTTGGAACGCGCACGAATCAAAGTAGAAGAAGCCGGCGCGGTAGATGTCAGTGTACTTAATGAATATAAAGATGTTATGGATCGTGACCAATTTTTAGCGTCAGAATCAAAAGATATTATCACCGCAATGGAGTCCCTACGCACACTGGTGGGTGAGCTCACCGAAAAATTGGAGCACGAATTCACTGATGGAGTTGAAAAAATCAACACAGAATTTAAAAAATATTTCGTCGATATGTTCGGCGGAGGTGTAGCCGAGCTTTTGATATCCGAGCCTAAGAAAAAGAAGAAACAAAAGGATGAGGTTTTTAATGAAGAAGAGGAAGAGCAACAAAGCGGAGTTGATATTAAGGTGACGATACCAGGAAAGCGAATCCACTCACTCGACATGCTTTCTGGAGGGGAACGCGCCTTAACGTCCATCGCGCTCCTGTTCGCAATGTCGTCGGTGAACCCACCCCCATTTTTGGTACTCGATGAAACAGACGCCGCACTCGATGAGGCGAACTCGCGCAGATATGCCGCAATGTTGGGACGCCTCGCAATAGGCACGCAATTGGTGGTAGTGACGCACAATCGCGAAACGATGCGTGCGGCAGGCGTGCTCTACGGTGTTACACTTGCCTCCGAAGGATATTCACGTCTGCTTTCGCTCAAATTTGAAGAAGCTTTGGAAGTGGCAAAATAAAACACCCCCTCACTTTCGTGAGAGGGCGCGTATGTGTTTGCGCGGCGATCGGATATAGGCGCCGCGTCTTTTTTTACGCATCGCTGCTTCGAGCGGGAGCGCGAACACTTCGTGTGTGTGACGCAATTGATGTAGCTCGTAAAGTTCTAGGCGCTCCAAATGTGATTCCATCGGCATACATAGGTCTCGTACATGCGCCGTCAATTCCCTCATCATCTTTGAGAGCAGCGCAACGTCACACCATTGTTTCCTCCGTTGCAGTAGGTGTAGTGCGGCGCGCAGCTTTCCTTTCATTGCGACACACTCGGACTTTTCGAGTGCAATCTTACTCGCCACGTCGGTGATGAGCTCGTTATCCATAAGGAGCTCACTGAACTCTCCACACATGTGCGCGTTGCCAAGCTCAAGCATTGGTAGCAAATACACGCCGTGCAAGTCTTTCTCAATCAACTTGCGTAACGCTCGATTGCGATATTTTGCCACGTGCAATGCTACGAGTTGGAACACCGATAACGATGATTCATCTTTCAGTAGGAGTAGCCCAGGTTGCGCGGCGTCACACGAGCTGCCCCTGGCGAGCACTTCGATATCTTTTTGCCGATGCGGCGCACTCGTGAGTGCTTCGATAAGTATAGAATCGTGTTTCGTGATCTGATGACCTGCCCACGCACACTGCCGAAAATACGCAAAGTTCTTTGTGCTCATATCGAGCCCGTGCTGGATGCAGGGCTTGAGTAACTGTTGCCATTCTTGGTACTGCGCGAAACGCTCGGATCGCGATAGTCTCGCTAGTTTGCTCATGGTAGGTGCCTCCGCAGGGAAGTATACTCGTCCGTAGAGTTGACGCAAGAACACGTGCCTGGTATTATGTGACCCATGTTAATGATTCGCCTCCAGCGCGTAGGAAAGAAGAACCGACCCTCATTCCGGTTGATTTTGGTAGAGAAAGCGCGGGCTGCTCGTACCGGGGATTTTAAAGAAATTTTGGGTTCGGTTGATCGTATTGAGAAGCGCGTACAACTCAACACCGAGCGTATCAAGCATTGGTTGCAATTTGGCGTACAACCTTCGGCAACTGCACACAATTTACTTGTGAATGCTGGAATTATAGAAGGAAAGAAACAGGCTGTGCATTCTCGCCATGCATCAAAAAAGACCATGGAGCGCCGAAAGGCGAATGCGCCAGCCGAAGTACCAGTCGCCACCTCAGTTTCCGAAGCATCACCGACGGAGGTTCCCGCAGAATCCGTCAGCTGACGGATCAGCAGTGTAACACTTGACTATTCTCTAGAAAAAGGTACAATAACAACGTTGCACCTTTTTTCTTAGGGTCTTTCGTAGCGGTAGTTATTCACCGCGAAGTTTGTGAGCAGTGACGGTTCACTCCTTTCCGTCACGGCTTCAGCGGAGTCCTCCTAGGGATATTGCACCCGCTGCCTGTGCTTTACCTTCTCTGCCGGTTGGCGGATGACGGAGAGTCAAAACAAACATTCCTGAATATCGGTTCATTAGGCTACTTCTGGGACTGCCCTCCCGCCCATAGCCGAGGTTCCCGTGAGACCATCCGCCAGCGCTGAGTTACCCGCGGTGGATCAGCCGAAGTCTCAAAATACCTTCCTAATCTTTTGCCCTGCATTTCCGCCAACAGGCGAGTGATGCAGGGCAATTTTTTTACATCCCGCACCACTTTTCTCATACATCACAGTCAATCAAGTTGTGAACAACCCATTCCAGATATTTTATTACCCCCCCCCTTTTTCACTGACAGTGGTGCGGGATACATTGCGACTATTTCGGTCTGTGGTATACTATGCACACGTCAACAAAGGTCGGTTGAATAGATGGAAGCACAACATGATAGCACATGGACGGAGCAGATAAAGAATTTCTCGAGTACTTGGTAAAGTCGCTCGTAGACAATCCTGACGACGTGAAAATTGACCGAAAGGTTGATGAAATGGGTGTTCTTCTTACGCTCAAGGTCAACGCAACTAACATGGGGCAAGTGATTGGGCGAAACGGGAACACCGCAAAAGCCATTCGCACACTTCTGCGTGTGGTTGGCATGAAGCACAATGCCCGTGTAAACCTCAAGATCGAAGAGCCAGAGGGTGGCCGCGCTATGCCACATGAATCTGTGTCGCGTGAATCTGTGCCACACGAAAAGAAGGAGTTTGATGATCTTTCGGATCTCAAGCTGTAATTACAGAGAAATTCATAGCAAACCCCGTACCGATTTGGTGCGGGGTTTGTGTTATAATTGAGGCAGTCACCTCGGTGACATGTATTTTCAAAATGACTGCTCGAACAAAAAAACTAGTGCGGTTTTCTTTTATCACGCTGTTTCCTGAAGTCTCATCGGCGTACGTTGCTTCTTCGATGTTCCGGCGCGCAGAGCGTGCGGGGCTTCTGCGCACGCATGTGCTGCAGATTCGCGATTTTACCACAGATAAACATCATCTCACTGACGAATCTCCATACGGCGGAGGTCCGGGCATGGTCATGAAAGCCGAACCAATTTTGCGTGCAGTTCAGCAGGCAAGCAAGATCTCGAAAGTTTCTCGTGTGCGCACATTGGTGATTATCACTGATGCGAAAGGGAAGCAATTTTCTGCTATGTATGCGAAACAAGCCTCAAAAAAATATACGCACCTCATTTTTATTGCAGGACACTACGAAGGTATTGATGCCCGTGTAGCGCCAGCACTCAAAGCAAGTGGGTATATAGTAAATTATATTTCCATTGGTAATTATGTGCTCACTGGTGGCGAGCTTCCTTCATTAGTTGTCGCTGATGCAACACTTCGGCACATCCCCGGGGTACTTGGAGACCCGACGTCGCTCGAGGAAGTACGGGGTGGGGTAGGAATACCTGCATATACGCGACCACCTGAATTTACCTGGCCACAGAAGTCACAAAAGAAACATAAAGTCCCTCCCGTGCTGATGTCGGGAAATCATCAGCTGATTGATGAGTGGAGAAATAAAAAACGCAAAAAATAACCCATGAATTCGCTGTTCCTTCCATTTGCCATCAGCGCCTACTTTCTCAACGCTCTTGCGGCGGTCGTAGATCGCAGGTTGCTAAAGTCCAGCATTCCTGATCCGTTGACGTTCGCGTTCTATACGGGGATTACCAGTATTGGCGTGGTGGTTTTTGTTCCGCTCATTTTGTTCCTCGGGAATATTCGTATCAACTCGTATATGCTCTCGCTTCGCCTCACCGAGGTTGCGTTGCTCTCGGGGGTATTTCTTATTCTCGCATTTTATTTTATTTACACCGCAATTAAAGAGTTTGACGTTACCCGCGCGGTTCCGCTCACGTTTGGTGTGGTGTTCCCTATGATGACGCCACTCTTTGCGTTTCTATTTAGTAAGGAATTACTTTCACAAACAGAGACGTTTGCGTACCTGTGTTTTTTGCTTGGTGGCATTGTTATTGCCATTGATATGAAGAATTCAAAAGAAATTGTGAGTAAGAGACTCCTTATGCTAGCACTCGCCGGCGGCACAACGTTTGCGATAGCAACGGTGTTACAAGATTACGTACTTTCTCGCTCGGATTTCTGGACCGCAGTAATTTGGACGCGACTTGGAGCAGTCGTTGCTGCGCTGCTCATTTTATTTACTCCGCTTCGCGCACGCATCCGCAGAGATCAAAAAACAATTTCTGGCGCGTCAGCGGGAATATTTTTTGGAAATAAAATAATCGGGGCGAGTGGACTCCTCTTGTTTAACGCCGCACAAAGGGCAGGATCGGTAAACATTGCGAGCGCGCTCAAGGGAAGTGAATTCTTTTTCGTGTTCTTTCTTACGTATATCTATCAGTTATTTAGAGGTACGCGTGCGGAACGTGCGGAATTTCACCGGGCATGGGGAAAAAACATGGTGGGCGTCGTATTAATCACTGTTGGACTCTATATTCTTCATGCGGCGTGAGATATCTTCAAATACAAAAAGAATGTTGAAGAAAATTGTTTGGTGTATTGTGTTTTTTGTTGTACTCGTACTCACGATGATGTGGAGTACGCCCATACAAACAACGAAGGTGATTGGCACAACATTCTCGGTGGAGCAGTCATATTATTTAGGACTAGAGCCCCGCGATGTGCTGGAGTCTCTGTTTCGCGATTTGGGCATTCGCGATATTCGACTCTCTGTCTATTGGAATCGCACAGAGCGTGAACGAGGTGTTATGAATTTTGAAGAAGTAGATTGGCAATTAGCACTTGCTGAAAAGTATGGAGCACGAGTGATTCTTGCCGTGGGGAGAAAAGTGCCACGCTGGCCAGAATGTCACGATCCAGGTTGGTTTCGTGCACTCCCAGAATCTGAGCGTAAGGCAGAACAGCTTGAATACGTACGCGCCGCAATAGAGCGCTATGCATCACATCCGTCGATTACTATGTGGGAAGTGGAGAATGAGCCTTATCTGCCGTACGGTGATTGTCCTAACTATGATTTAACACTTCTCGACGAAGAAATTGCGATTGTAAAATCACTTGATACTCGTTCCATTATGGTGACCGATTCAGGAGAACTTTCTATTTGGGTGAGGGCGGCGCGTCGGGGGGATATATTTGGCACCACGATGTATCGCACGGTGCACAATAAATTCTTTGGACAAATTACCTATCCGATTCCACCAGAATTTTTTCGTGTGAAGCAAACGCTCACCCGTTGGGTGGTTGGCATCAAGCCACTCGTGGTGATTGAGCTTCAGGGGGAGCCGTGGGCAGATCGGCCATATCACACGCTGCCCGTGGAGAAGCAGTACGAAACCATGAGCCCTCAAATGTTCCGCGACACCATCCATTATTCCGAGCGCGCCGGTTTCGATACAATCTATATTTGGGGAGTAGAGTGGTGGTATTGGCTTAAACAGCAAGGTCACCCTGAGATTTGGGATATTATGAGAGAAGAGATCGCTCGCGCTCAAAATATTAATCAGTAATATTCATAGTAATGAAATCCATCACATCAGTTATCGGTGTTGTGCTCGCGCTCTATATCGCACTCGCGGGCATTGCATACTTCAACCAAGGGACGCTCTGGTGTGGCGCGCTTCCGGACAATATACTCGAGCGGAATTATCGAGCAGAATGTTGGAACGGGAGTTTGTTTCGGTGATTGATGAGAGAGGCTGGAGGTCAATGACACGCAATAACTACTCCGACGCTTGCGTAGTGCGAATATCTGAAAGAAATTGGACAACCTGATTCTGCTTGGCTTGAGGGAGCGTAGTCATTTCGTTCTCAAGTACAGCCGCGAGTTCCTGCTGGTCAAGCTTCCCTGATCGAAGGAGCGTTGCCACTCCTATAAAAAATATTTTTGTGTCAACGTCAGATGTGGATCCACCAATGCGCGCACGCATTGCATTGCGGACAGCCTGCCCGGGGTTTGTATCAGTCGTGAAGCGGTCAAGAAATTGTTTTTCGTCACCACTTTTTTTCATAATGCGTTCTTCGAGTTGCTGAAGATCTCGCAAGCGAGCAGACGATTCTTTTGAGCGTGTTTCGATGTGTGTTTCCGTTAGCGTAGAGAGTCGCCGTAGGATGCTAAAATCATCTGGATATAATATGCGATCGTGTTCATCCTCCTCAGTATATGGATTATCTCCTTTCTTGATGCCGAGTACGGCGTTCGAAAAATCAATAAGATACGTTTGCACATTTTTGCCCCCCTTTTCAATTGATCCAACCACCATAATATTTCTTGCGTGCGCATCACGGTGATACATACCCCGCCCATGCAGGCGCTGAAGCGTAGTTTCGACTTGCTGTAATATTTCGGCATTAAGTACAAAGTCCGAATTTTTTAGAAAAGAAATGATGCGCTCCATATTTCTACTCTGCGCGCGCAGAATTTCCCGGTCACTTTGTTGCTTGGCATATTGTTCTGACGTGGATTCAAGATGAAGGAGTCCAGCAACCTGGCTATACAAGGAGAGGTAATTGAGAAGTGGAACCGTTGAAGGGTTCACATGTGCATCAGGATGTCGGAGTAGCACCTCTTGCAACAGCAGAGTTTCGAGATCGCGCCCCGTGATGTATTCCATGAGCATTATTTCCACATGATCCTCCGGTACCTGCATACCAAGCGCATGGAGGTGTTCTTTGGTTTGATCATGTACGGTGAGATCATATGCTGCAAAAGTTCTCGGCACTTTTGCATGTGGCGCCGCTATTGGTTCGTCTTCTAATATTTTCCCTGCCGCGTACTGGTGCGAAAGCTCTTTCTCTGCAGATCCTGGCAAGTATACTTTCAGTATTTTTGCGGCAGACGTGTCATCATATTCCACATTCCCAAACTCTTCTCGGAGTTCGGGATCAAGCGCAGATAATTCGGTGCGTACGATAATGCCGTTTACTCCTTCTTCTATTTTTTCCCCGTGACTAAACAGTGCAGCATCAAACGCGGCCTCGGCCTTTAGGCCCTCTATATGAGCGAGCGTAATATCTAATGTCGCGGATAGGGGAGTTTCGCGGGATCCTTCCATTGAGGCATTGTAACAAATTGTGGGTAGTAGTCGATCGCGGGATGTCACATGAATCATGTACAATATGTGCATACATGAGTACTAAAAAATCTCAGGATAATTCGGTGACTGCTTCGCATGCATTTCTGTGGGGGGCGGCCACGGCGGCACATCAAGTAGAAGGTAATACACATAACGATTGGACGTTGTGGGAACGCGAACATGCCGACGAGCTGGCGCGCAGCGCCATGCAGCAGCCCGATGAAGTGCGAGAAAAATTTCCCGAGATGACGTGCCGTGAAAATTATCTTTCTGGAGCTTCAACAGATCATTTTAATAGATATAAAAAAGACTTTCAGATTGCCGCGGATTTACACCACAATGCGCACCGATTTTCAATTGAATGGTCGCGTGTAGAGCCGCGTAAGGGAGTCTGGAACAATGAAGCGATCAAGCACTATCGCGACGTGATTGACACGCTGAAGTCATTGCATATTGAGCCGGTCGTGACGCTATACCACTGGACGGTTCCGGTGTGGTTTGCCGATATGGGGGGATGGTTGCACCCGCACGCGCACATTGCGTTTGAAAAATTTGTGGAGCGTATGGCGCTTGCGTTTCCGGACGTAAAATTTTGGATCACGCTCAATGAGCCAGTGCGTTTTGTATATCACGGCTATCTTGAGGGAAGAAGGCCCCCTGGAAGAAAAAGTATTTTTCTATTGATCCGTGCTCTACATGCGCTCGTCAAAAGCCACCGCTTGGCATATGCTGCCATTCACAAACGTTGCGACGTGGCATACGTCGGCATTGCCCATGACATGATGGATCTACACGGGATTGCGCGGTACATTGTTCGACCGTTGTGGAACCGTTGGTTTTTAAACCAAGTTCAATCCAGCCTCGATTTTATTGGCGTCAATTATTATTTTTCGCAGGGTAAATCAGAGTTTTATTCAGATATGGGTTGGAGGCTTGTACCTGATCATCTTGAATCTGCGTTAATGGAAGTTAAACGGTATCGCAAGCCCGTCATCATTACTGAAATTGGTCTTGCGGACGCAGCGGACAAACACCGCGGATGGTACATCGCCTCGTCCGTGCAAGCAATGAAGCGCGCGATGGAGCGAGGGGTAGATGTGTGGGGGTATTTATATTGGTCGCTCCTCGACAATTTTGAATGGGATAAAGGGTATTGGCCTCGCTTTGGTCTCGTGGAAATAGACTACAAAACGCAACGACGTCATGTGCGGAGTAGCGCGTTTATCTACAGAGACATCATTGACAGCTGGCACGAGTAAGCCGTACGATTTTATTTGTTGTTCTTATTGTGTATGGGTGTCCGAGGGGAATGCTAGTGGATAGGGCATCTCACGTTGCAGTGGGGGCATAGTACTTCCCTCGGCACCCGCCAACCTCCGGCAGACAGGGCAATTTGGTGTATCCCGACAAGGCGCCAAACCACGACCCAGCCCTGTTTGCCGGGCCCAAACCGTCCCCAAGTATTTTCGAGGGGCGGGTTTTTATTTATCAGAGGTATTTGCATCTTCCGTGGGACACCATTTCAAGCGTTCCAGTGTGTCTCAGATCAAAAAATTTGTTATACTGCACGTAGCGGGCGATTACTATTTATATGCGATTATGAAAAAAGTCCTTATCATTCTCATAGTCATCGTGCTGGTTTTGGTGGGTGCGTATATCTATTGGAAGAAGCAGAAGGCAAGCGCGCCATTGGAGCAGACTACTATTGAATTTAGTGATGCGGTAGTGGATGAGGTGCTGTTGAGTACCAGTTCTTCATATCCGCTCACGCTCACTGTTACTGCCAAGGGGAATGTGCCGGATGGATGCACAAGCATTAGTGATATAAAATTTACTCAACGAGACAACACGTTTTATGTGACCGTTACACAGTCGCGTGACTCTAGTAAAATGTGCACCCAGGCGTTGGTGTCGTATGAGCGTTCTATTAATATTCCTGTAGATGGGTTGCCACTGGGATCATATATTGTGGATGTCAACGGTATAAAAAAGGATTATTTGTTAGAAGTGGGACCGAAGTTATAGCTTGCATGTCGTCTGACGAGTGGAAAGAAAAACTTTCTTCGGACGTGTATCACGTTACGCGCGAAAAGGGAACCGAGGCGCCGTTTAGCGGCAAACTCCTCAAAAACAATAAGACCGGATTGTACACCTGTAGTAATTGCGGTTCCGTGCTGTTTGATTCTTCTGCGAAGTTTGATAGTGGTACTGGTTGGCCAAGTTTCGACCGTCCTGCCGCGGAATGGTACGTGAAGCTTGAAGAAGATATAAGTGGAGGCACGCGACGCACTGAAGTGACGTGTGCAAAATGTGGAGCGCATTTGGGGCACGTATTCTCCGATGGCCCCACAAAAACAGGGGCGCGATTTTGTATTAATTCATTGTCACTCGGATTTGAAGAAAAAACTTTATGATTCAATACTATCAACGGACCATTAAAGATGATGTCGTGCACACGCTCGACGAGTTTAAAGTCGGATCATGGATACTTGTGGAAAATCCAACTCCCGACGATCTGGCAATCCTCTCGAGAGATCGTGGTCTGGATTTAGATTTACTCCGTGACGCGCTCGACCCCAACGAAGTGCCCCGTGTAGAGCTCGAAAATGGTGTTACCTATATGTTTACCCGTGTTCCGGTACACATTGGTACCGATATCGAAACTTCTCCGGTTCTATTTGTGATGGCGGGGGATTTTTTACTGACACTTTCTACCGTGAGATTACCATTCCTTGAACGGATTCTCAGCGGAAAAATTGAGATTCACACAACACAAAAGGCAAAATTGCTTACGCAGTTATTTGGGCAGGTTACCGCACTGTATGGCAGATTTTTGACCGATATTGCTCGGCGCGTGCGAGGGCTGAGAGTGCGACTTGAGCGTATAGAAAATAATGATATTCAACAGTTGATTATTTTTGAAAGTATTTTAAACGAATTTTTAGCTGCATTGGTTCCCACTCAATCGCTATTGAAGCAGATTCTTTCGGGGAAATACTTTCAACTCTATGAAAAAGATCAGGACTTAGTGGAGGATGTGACACTCGCAAATAATCAGCTCGTGGAAATGTGTATGTCGGAACTTAAAAACACGGTGAATATTCGTGACGCTTATTCCACCATCATGACGAATAATTTGAATCGCGTTATTAAAATTCTCACTGCCCTTACGGTGGTGTTTGCGATTCCTACCATGATATCTAGTTTTTATGGCATGAACGTGCCGCTTCCGGGATCGGGTCATCCGGTGGCATATGCGTACGTACTTGTCGGTTCCATCATTACGTCTGTCCTCATTCTAGGAATTTTTGCAAGAAATCGCTGGCTCTAATTTCCCATTGCGCAGTAACGATTTACACATCCCCCCTCGTATCCCGTGAGGGGATAGGCTAGGGTAGAAAGAGTGAAAGGTCGATTGAATATCAATCAATCATCACACACATATATGAAAGTACTCCATATGGTTTCGTTCATCTTACTCGTGGTAGGGGGGCTCAACTGGTTACTGGTGGGACTATTGAATAAAAATGCAGTGGAATGGCTCGCGGGGCTTGTTGGCATCCCCGTCGTTGAGCAGGCAATCTACGTCATTGTTGGGCTCGCGGCAATTTACGAAGTGGTTACGCATAAGGCAAACTGCAAAGCATGTGAGGCACCCGACTCGTCAACGCCGATGTAATGCTCGTGTTGTACAACATCACCCCGTGAGATAGCGGAATGCTTATCTCACGGGGTGATGTTTGTTATGCCAGGGTTGAAAATACCAAGGAAGTATGGTTCAATATCCGCGCATATGCACGAAATTTCACTCGCAGCGGAACGTATTTTTTTTCTCGGTTCGTTCCCTGTGACCAATGCACTTCTTCTCGCGGTGATAACATTGGTATTTCTTTCAGTCATTTTTTTGCTGCTTCGACGGGCGCTCGCAGTGTTGCCTTCTCGCGCGCAGAGTATTGCTGAACTTGTACTCGATGAGGCACTCAACTTAATGGATGCAGTACTTGGGCATCGCGAGAAATCTATCAAATATGCTCCTCTAATACTCGCAGTGTTTTTATTTGTGATGATTTCTAACTGGCTTGGCCTATTGCCGGGCGTTGGATCGATCGTTGTAAAAACACCCGAAGGGCGGGCTGTCATTGAGGAAACATACGGCGCCGCACCTGTGGTGGAGCGCGTTCCGGAGGTAAAAAATGATGAAACTGTCCACCCAGGTTCGAAAGAACCAGAAGAAAGTAAAGCGCATGAATCCGTAGTGCCGCTGTTGCGAGCTCCCGCCGCGGATTTAAATTTCACGATTGCACTTGCAATGATTTCCGTGCTTTCTGTCAATATGCTTGGCATGATCGCTCTTGGAGCGCGAAAATTTTCCAAAAGATATTTCACACTTTCAAATCCTATCTATACATTCACAGGAATTCTTGAATTTATCTCAGAGTTTGTTAAAATCATCTCGTTCTCATTTCGTCTGTTCGGCAACGTGTTTGCGGGGGAGGTGCTCCTGATGATTGTGGGGTTTCTCGTTCCATTCGTGTTGCCGTTGCCTTTTCTTTTTCTCGAAATATTCGTCGGATTTATTCAGGCGTTTATTTTTTCGATGCTGACGCTCGTGTTTGTTGCAATGGCAACGAGCGAAGAAGAGGCGCACTGAGGTGTATATTATTCGTTTGACGTAACTATTATGGAACCAGAAGTCGCAAAAATGTTTTCCATCGCGCTCATCATGGGCATTGGCACTATCGCTCCGGCGATTGCAATTGCTATGATTGGCTCTCGTGGTGCGGATGCAATTGGCCGCAATCCTGAGGCCGCTCCAAAGGTGCAAACCGCAATGATTCTTGCTATCGCGTTTGCAGAAGCAATCGCTATTTACGCATTGGTCGTTTCACTCATTCTGAAATTCGTAGCGTAATATGGCGGATCTTTTCAGTCAGCTTGGTATTGACGTCAGGCTGCTGATTGCGCAGGCAGTAAATTTTTTAATTTTGCTTGTGGTGCTGTATGCGGTGATGTACAAGCCGCTGATGGAAATAATTCGCAAGCGCACCGAGCGTATTGCAGAGGGGCTCGCCAATGCCGCCGCCGCAGAGGTTGCGCTCGCAGAAGCGGATTCCTATAAAGACATGCGTATTCGTGAAGCGGAAGAAGCGGCGGTGCGTATGTTTAAAGAAAAAGAAGCGGAAGCGAATGTGCTGAAGGCCGAGAAAGTCGTTGAGACTCAGGTGCAGATAGATGCACTCACGAGTCGCGCTAAGGAACGTATCAAGCGGGATCATCAAGAGGCAATGCAGGCGTTTGATGCGGAGGCACTTGGGTTAGTCAAAGCCGCAGTAGTAAAGTTTACCGAACTGAACCCCGACGCGGTAGATGAGCAATTAGTACGTGCAGCAGTAAGTGTTGTGCATAAAGAACGAGCATCACTATGAGTATACTTCCAAAAATGTATGCAACCGCGTTTCTTGATGCGGTTGCGGAGTCTCCAAAAGAACTTGAGGCAATCTCTCGTAGATTTATTCATCTCATACATCGTCATGGCGTGCTCGGTAATGCCGAGCGTATTTTTCGCGCAATCGAAATGGAGCTTACGCGCCGAGCCGGTGGAAAGTGGGTAGAAGTAGAGTACGCGCGCGAAGTTGGCGCGCAGTTACGCAGATCTATACACGGTGCATTTTCGAACGTAGATCATATTGAAGAGCGTATGACGCCGGCACTTGTTGGCGGCACGCGCATTACGATCGACGGCGCAAGAGAAATTGATCAATCACTTACCGGGAGATTACAACAGCTATAATCATGTCCCATCCAATCATCGCACAACTCAAAAAAGAACTGGCCGACTATCAAGCATCGGCGTCTTCTAGCGAGATTGGTATTGTGACGCAATCAAGTGACGGAATCATTCGTATTTCTGGTCTGCATCATGCGATGAGTCAGGAGCTCCTGCTTGTGGATCACGCCCCACAATCGATACCGGCGATCGCCTTTAACTTGGAGGATGACAGTATTGGAGCGGTACTACTTGAGCAAGAAAATGGTGTTGCGGTAGGAACACGCGTCCGAAAATCAGGCGTGGTACTCTCTATCCCGGTGGGAGATTTTTTACTTGGGCGCGTGATTGATCCTATTGGTGCGCCGATTGATGGGTTAGGCACACTTGCGATGGACCATACAACAGCAGAGCGATATCCGTTGGAACGCAGCGCGCCATCTGTGGTAGCGCGTCAGTCTGTGAGTGAGCCATTACAGACAGGAGTGACTGCGGTGGACGCAATGATTCCCATTGGGCGAGGACAGCGCGAGCTTATCATTGGTGATAGGCAGACGGGGAAGACCGCCATTGGTATTGATGCCATTTTAAATCAACACCCATCGCGTGGTGGAAAACCGGTCGTGTGTATTTATGTAGCCATTGGTCAGAAGCAATCAAAGATCGCGAGTATTGTCCGCACACTTAAAGACGCGGGAGCGCTTGAGTACACAATTGTGGTATCTGCTCCGGCGTCCGCGCCCGCAGCAATGCAATATCTTGCGCCATATGCTGGGGCTGCGATTGGTGAATATTTTATGTACAAAGGACAGGACGCGCTCGTCGTATATGACGACTTGTCGAAGCATGCGGTTGCATATCGCCAACTTTCACTCTTACTTCGTCGCCCACCAGGACGCGAAGCGTATCCGGGAGATGTATTTTATTTGCATGCACGCCTTCTGGAGCGCGCAGCGAAACTGGACGCCTCTTCCGGAGGTGGGTCACTCACGGCGCTTCCTATTATTGAAACACAGCTTGGAGACGTGAGCGCATATGTACCTACTAATGTGATTTCAATCACCGACGGACAAATTTATCTTGAATCGGAATTGTTTTATCAAGGGGTGCGTCCCGCAATTAACGTAGGTCTTTCGGTATCTCGTGTGGGTTCAGCCGCACAAACCAAAGCGATGAAAAAAGTCGCTGGGAAACTGCGATTAGAGCTCGCGCAATACCGAGAACTTGCATCGTTTGCGCAATTTTCTTCCGATTTAGACGATCGCACGAAAGAACGGCTTACACGCGGAGCCCTGCTGACCGAAGTGCTCAAGCAGCGCGACCAAGCGCCGCGCACGCTCGCAGAGCAAGTGATATTACTTTTTGGAGCCATCAACGGAGCATTTGCAGGGATCGCAACGGGAGACATTCGTGCATCCGGAGATTCACTGCTCGCATATGTTTCCGAACTGCATCACGCCGATATCATGAATGTGATTACGAAAGAGCGCGTGCTTTCTGACGAGTTACACACATTGCTGGTGTCAGTGCTCGCGCGCTGGAGAAAGGGATATAAAGCATAAATATGCAATCGATTCGAGAAGTGAAAAATCGTATCCGCGCGGTGCGTAATGTGGGACAAATTACCAAGGCAATGGAAGTTGTTGCGGCAACAAAGATGCGTAAAACTCAACGCGTATTATTTTCATCGCGCCCATATGCATTCAAGGCGCTTGAGCTACTTTCGAGACTCACAAAAGATACATCCGTCCGTTCTCCATTCTTGCGCCAGCCCACTGGACCGGTACTTGCGGTTATTATCGCGTCGGACAAGGGACTGACCGGAGCATTTAATGCGCTCGTGCTCAGAGAAAGTGCACGCGTACTTGGCGAATATGCGTCTCGGGGTGCCGATATTCACGTGCTCGCAATTGGCGCGCGTGCGGCACAGTTTGCTGCATCGTCAAAATATCCCGTTGTGCATGTGAGCACGAATATTTCCGATATTACGAGTCCCATAGCAGTGGGACACATCTCGGCGCAGATTCTTGATGGATTTTTGGCGAGCAGTTGGGGAGAGGTTATTGTTATCTCGACACATTTTCTTACTGCGCTCACGCAAGAAGTGCGTGTGCGCCCCCTACTTCCTATTAATCCTGTGGCCATGATGAGCACAACAAAGGAAACACTTCCGGAACATGGAAAATATGCACACCTGGAAGATGTGTCAACAGGTGTCGTAGAAGGAGAGCAGGAATATATCTATGAGCCATCAAAAGATACGCTCATTGATTCGCTCTATCGACATCTCGTGAGTACGGAGTTGTATCACCTTGTGATTGAGGCAAACGCATCCGAACATTCTGCGCGTCGCGTCGCAATGAAAACAGCATCAGACAATGCAGAGGAGTTGCATGCCTCATTAACGCTAGAAATGAATAAGGCGAGACAGGCGACGATCACCGGAGAGATTATCGAAATGAGCAGCACACAGGCTGCAATGGCGCAGTAATCAATATATATATGGAACAGAACGGACATATTGCGCAAATCATTGGTCCCGTTATAGACGCGGTTTTTCCAGAAGACAAGATGCCGCACTTACTCACCGTGCTCACTGCAGAGGGGCCCAACGGCACCATTGTATTTGAGGTGGCGCGTCATTTAGAGCCTGGCAGAGTGCGCGCGATCGCGCTTGCATCGACCGATGGGCTTACGAGAGGTACGACTATACACAGCACGGGAGCTCCACTTTCGGTGCCGGTAGGCGCAGAAGTGCTGGGAAATATTTTTAATGTACTGGGAGAGCCATTAAATCCCGACGCACGTGGCAAAGTATTTTCAAAGCGGCTTCCTATTCACCGCGAAGCGCCGTCACTCAAAGAGCAGTCCACAAAGACTGAAGTGTTTCAAACGGGCATTAAAGTGATAGATCTCCTCGCCCCCTTTATTAAAGGAGGCAAGGTGGGTCTCTTTGGAGGCGCGGGCGTAGGAAAAACCGTGCTGCTGATGGAACTTATTCGCAATGTAGCGGAGGAATCCGGAGGAGCTTCAGTGTTTGCGGGAGTCGGAGAGCGTAGCCGTGAAGGAAATGATTTATGGCAGGAAATGCAGGAGTCTGGCGTTATTAATAAAACTGCACTCGTGTTTGGTCAAATGAATGAAGTGCCGGGCGCACGCCTACGCGTAGCACTTTCTGCCCTCACGATGGCTGAATATTTCCGCGATGAAGAAGGAAAAGATATTTTGTTATTTATCGACAATATTTTTCGTTTCTCTCAAGCGGGGGCGGAAGTATCAACGTTGCTTGGAAGACTCCCATCGGCCGTGGGATATCAACCAACACTTGCGGGAGAAATGGGTGCGCTCCAAGAACGTATTACCTCAACGACGCGTGGGTCTATTACGTCCGTGCAAGCCATTTATGTTCCTGCCGACGATATTACTGACCCTGCCCCCGCCACCACATTCGCACACCTTGATTCCACTATTGTGCTTTCGCGTGCGCTCACCGAAATTGGAATTTATCCCGCAGTAGATCCGCTCTCGTCATCTTCTACTGCACTCACTCCCGCGATTGTGGGTGAAAACCATTATCGTGTTGCGCGCGCGGTGCAACAGGTACTGCAGCGATATAAAGAATTACAGGATATCATTGCAATTCTTGGTATTGAGGAACTTTCCGATGAAGATCGAAAAGTAGTAGAGCGCGCCCGTCGAATCCAGAAGTTTCTTTCCCAGCCCTTCCACGTTGCTGAAACGTTTACCGGAACGCCCGGGGCGTTCGTGTCCTTGGAGCGTACTATCGCGGACTTTGATGCAATTCTTTCTGGCGCCCATGATGATAAGCCAGAAGATTTCTTCTATATGAAAGGTGCGCTCGAAGTATGATTGCGCGCGTCATTACAATTTCGGGCGTGCAATTTGATGGGGAAGTGTCGTCTGTGAACGTGATGACGACTTCGGGGGAAATCACGGTACTCGATCATCACCGGCCACTCGTGACGGCGCTTGCGCATTCGCAGTGCATCATTACTGCCGCCGATGGTGCGCACGTTGAGATTCCGATACGCGGCGGATTTCTCGAAGTCAGCGCAGCGAACGAAGTCACGATGCTTGTCGACGAATAATTCACCATGCTGATTTTACTGGGCTCCATTAAGTGTTGGCAGAAAGCGCAGAAACAATCATGGCAGCGTAGCAACTAAGTGTACGGAAACGACAAGTAACGTTTTAACCCACGCTCTGCAACAAGGGCGTGGGTTTTCATATATACACTTTTTGTGAGGGGGGATATACTAGCGCTATGTATCTATTGGCTCGTTGGCTGTTGAGTGCGTTCGCACTCATGGCAACCGCGTATTTGGTGCCCGGTATTTCGGTAGATACCTTTTATGCCGCGCTCATAGTCGCGCTCGTGGTGGGATTACTCAACGCTATTGTGCGTCCGATCTTAATTGTACTCACGCTGCCGATCACGATTCTCACATTTGGACTTTTTGTATTTGTGATTAACGGAGCACTGTTGATGGTGGCCTCTTCCTTTATAACAGGATTTCATGTTGCGTCGTTGGGTCCGGCAATCATTGGAGCAATTGTGCTTTCTGTCATTAGTTGGATTGCGAGTCGGTTGCTCGTTTCATCCGATCATGAATAAATACAGTACGCGAAAAATACTGTTACACCTAGGGATTGCGCTATTACTTGCACTGCAAGTTTTAGGAACATTTGCGTTGCAGCCAGGCGTCGCACTTGCGGCGATCAGCGCTCAAACACTAACCGCAACAAATATTGGAGATACGACCGCGACATTTCAAGGAACAATTGGTCCCTCATCTTCTTCTGGAAATATTACCGCATGGTTTGAATATGGGGACACAAATGATCTTGGTCTTATAACAAGTAGCGTCACATTACCGAGTGTTGGAGGGGACATTTCGCGCTCAGTCACCAATTTAGGGGAAAATCGCACTATGTATTTTCGGGTTGTGGCAGAGCCGGCAGGCGTCACCAGTGAGCGCGTATATGGAACGCTGAGATCATTTGTGACGGGAGAGAGTGCTAATTTTTCTGGGGATGCTGATTTCTTTTGGGTCACTACTGGTGGCGTATATCGAATTAAGGAAACTTCCGCAATATTTGCCGCTTCCGTGAGTGAACCAGACGCATTATTGTGGATTGAATGGGGAACCACAAAAAGTCTTGGTCAAAAAACATTTTCAGTGAATGGGAGGCAACCATATGAACGGAAAGAATTCACGATCAGCGGACTTTCACCCGGAACGCGCTATTACTATCGATCCGCTGCTTCATACAACGGTACGACAAATACTACTATTACGACGTCATTTATGACAAAACGAAGTGGCACCGATAGTGACACCGATGGGTCTATTTCTGGCGAGCCGTCTCAGCCATATCAGCCAAGTGTAGTGACGCGCGATATGGTTCCTATCGGTCAGACTGCAGCGGTGCTCCAAGGTCGTGCCACGAATCCAAAGTCAGGAGAAATGTCACTATGGTTTCAATGGGGGCTCACCTCATCACCTGATCAAGTAACTACTCCACAACGCGTGTCAGTGAATGCATATGATTTTTCAAACACAATTAGTGGCCTTGAACGTGGGAAGCGATATTATTACCGAGCAGTCGCACAAAATACAGAGGGCAGTACCCTTGGAGCACTACTTTCATTTATCGCTGGAGAAGCGGGAGTTCCAACGACCACCACGATGAGTGCAGCCACGGGGCCTCTTTCATTTCTTACGGACACCTACGCAACGGTCACGGGAAGTGTACAAGTGGGCACAAACCCTGCGACGGCGCACGTGTTGTGGGGGGATACGCCCGAGCTACTCAAAAAGACAAATAGCATCACCCTTACGCGTACGGGCGAGACAGTCGCTATCAGCGAAACAGTGAGCCCACTGAGTCCCGGAAAGCGCTATTACTACCAGGTGGTGGCAGTAGAGGGTAGCCAGGTACGAACGGGAGTGGTGCGGAGCTTTGTGACTGAGTCGAGTGGTGGTACGGTCACGCCCCCCGCAAGCACGGACGGCGCGAAAACCAATATTGCGTATCGCGCAGAAAACTTGACTCAAGCATCAGCACTTGCCGAAGCAATAAGTGCAGAGCCAGGAGATCAGTTACGTTTTGCGATTCAAGTTACGAATGCGGGCACTGCCACAAATAAAAATATTACGGTAAGCACGGAACTCCCCAATGAAATTACCGTGAGCACAGTGCACAATGGTGGCGAACAGCGTGATCATACTATTTCGTGGAATGTTGCGTCCCTCGATCCAAAGGAATCAACAACGTTACAATTTGATGCACGTGCCAGCACTGCTAACGCTGATGTG
>CAYHYZ010000007.1:0-31472 GCA_964360995.1 uncultured Candidatus Saccharibacteria bacterium | reverse complement strand
AGCAACTCCATGGTAAGGAGTAGGTCGCCGGTTCAATTCCGGCCAACGGCTCCAATATATATTCAGATCGCAGCATGAATTTTAGTAGCACCTTTGAAAGGAGTATAATGCAACCATGTCTGTGTATAGTGACGGAGCAATAAAAAAAGCACTTGCCAGTGGCGACATTGTCATTCATCCGTTAAACAAGGAGCTCATTCAACCTTCAAGTATCGACGTGCGCCTCGGATCTCAATTTCGCATTTTTCGAAATCATCGCGCGGCAGTTATTGATCCGAAACAGCAAAATAATATTAGTGAAATTGTGGAATGTGATGATGCCGGCTTTGTGCTACATCCGGGTGAGTTTGCTCTGGCTACAACAATCGAAACAATTAAACTGCCTGCGCATTTGGTTGCCAGACTCGAGGGAAAAAGTTCTCTTGGTCGCTTGGGACTTATTATCCACGCAACTGCTGGATACATTGATCCAGGATTTGAAGGGCAAATAACATTGGAAATGAGTAACGTTGCAAACTTGCCAATCATACTCTATCCCGGCATGCGTATTGGTCAGTTATCATTTCATGAGCTCACCAGTCCCGCAGAGCGTCCATATGGCTCCGAAGGTATTGGGAAATATCAGTCACAACAAGGACCAACAGAGAGTAGAATTCACAAGGATATTCTTTCTTAAATCTCCAAACAATTTCAAAGAAAAGCAGCCCCGTTTTTGCGGGGCTGCGTTTGTTTTAGCGATGAGGCGGATTACCTCCTCCTCTCAAGGAGCTTATACCGTCCCATCACCTTGAGATGTGGCTCGAGAATTTCACCTCGAGCAATTGCATTTTGTAGTTCACCTGGCGTAAAAAACTTCGGATCCTCTCCTTCGTTGCCAGGATGGTGATTGCTCATCCAATCACGCTCTGTTTCAGTGATGTCGACCTGAAAGTAGCACTTCCAGTGTTCACGGGGCAATTCCCGCCACTCTCGGTCGATGTACTGCAGTCGTGGGAGATTATCGATGCGGATATTTGTTTCTCCCTCGAGCTCTCTTCCTGCTGTTTGCAAAGGGGATTCTCCTCCCTCCTTTTTTCCTCCCGGCATTTTGTACAGCGATGTCGACCGATGGGGCTCACTGATAAGCACGTAGCCCACACAGTCGTTGCCACGCATGACTCTCACGAAGATGATGGAAGCCCACTCTTCGACGGGATTAATTCCGTAAAAGCCTATCCTGGGGTTTTCATTCAAGGTTCACCTCGCGCACTTGGTGCAAATGTATTTGTAAAGATTATACCGAGAATTGATATATAAGTCAATGTTTTGAGGGTGAATTCTCACGCTAACCGCAACCTAGTTTGCAGGCTAATTGCAACCCCTGCCCGGATGGACACACTGGGGGAATGTCACATACACACATCGGAAGAGACGACTGGCCTTGTATTGCGCGTATGCTCAAGGCCGGTCACTCATTCAGCGAAATCGCACGAACCATCGGGAAAGACAAGAGTTCATTAGGTAGGCACGTTAGAAAATATGGAGGAAAAGATGGATACGATGTACGGGAAGTGAGAAGGAAGAAACGCATGAGACGCATTGCTGCCATGGAAAGCATCCGCGTCATCAAGGGATTACACCTTCGATTCATCACCAAAGAATTGAAGCTCCACAAATCACCCGAGCAGATCGCAGGTATTCTGAGGCTGAAAAAGCAGACGCTTGCTCCAAGCACCATCTACCGGTATCTCAATGAGCGAGCGCCGCATTTAAAGATGTATCTGCGATCGAGAAAAGGCAAGTACCGAAGAAAACACGGTACCAAAACAAGAGAAATACTCCGTGAACAAGCCAAGAAACGACGAATTGATGAACGGCCCGACATCATCAATCGACGAGGACGACTTGGAGACTTCGAGGGCGACACCCTCATGGGAAGAGACAAAAGGGTGCGCATTGTCTCCTTTGTTGACCGAAGGAGCGGGTATTTAATTGCTTTTCTCCTTCCCAAGATGAATGCCGAACTTTTGACCTCACTTGCGCTCAAGCGTTTCCGGCGCATTCCAAAGAAGAAGCGGAAGACCATCACCCTAGACAACGGCGTTGAGTTCAGCGACTTTGAGCGCTTCGAAAAGAAATCTTGCATGACCATATATTTCGCATATCCGTACCATGCCTGGGAGCGAGGGACAAACGAGAATACCAACGGACTCCTTCGTCAGTATTTCCCAAAATCATATGACTTCAACTTGATCACTCCGAAAGAACTCGCACACGTGGTTCGCAGACTCAACGACCGAGAGCGGAAACGGCTCAAATTCAAAAGTCTAAAACACGTATTCTCAAAGAAGTGAAAGGTTGCAATTAGAGTGCTAATTCAAGGAGTCAACCAGTGAAATACGTCAGTCATTACATAATATATCGCAGACGCGTCAGTATAGAATGCTTGATTATTTGTGAAGCGCGGTGTATTATCACTGAACTGATATGCCGCAACCAAATCTCATAAAACTACAGTGTACCAAATGCAAGCGTATTAACTATTGGTCCAGCAAGAACAAAAAGAAAGTTGAACGTAAAATTGATCTCAAAAAACACTGCAAGTGGTGCAAGACGCACACATCGCACAAGGAAATGAAGAAATAGCCTTTGGCAGCTTTTAGCTTGAGGCTGATAGCTGATAGAGAACTCTCAGATACACTTGGCTCCTTGCGAGCCTTTTGTATTACTGGGCGGCTTGGCGCAGAGCGCTAAAAGCTATAAGCTAAACCCAGCACCACCTTAGTCGTGTGGTTTTTTGTAAAGGTGGTACGGGGTAAAAGCTGCGTATGGGGGGATTAGTTAAATGGTATAACAACGGTCCCTGCAGGCAGGTCCAACCCAGCACTATAATGTCATTCTGTGCAGAAGGGAGTGTCGTCCAACGGCTAAGACTCTGGTCTCCAAAACCAGGTATCCAGGTTCGAATCCTGGCACTCCCGCCGGAATCGCTACGCGTGCAATAAATGATTGTTGTGAGAACATTACGAATCGTAATAGTGCTGGGCGATTCCTTCATCCCCCGCATAGGTTTCGATTACGAACGTCGGCGAGCAGGACTACATAAATCTTATGAACATATGATTGAGAAAATAAACAATTCTTCCTCCGGCATGGAAGATATCATCAGAGAATTTGTCGAGAGGAAAGAAACATACTTGGAAGGTCTAAAAGATTTGCCGTACGAAAGTGAGCTCTTTTCTGTTGTCGAATTAAAACAATTACAGAATGTCAACTTATTTACTAATACAGCCATCAGAACATTCAATAATGAAGTTGGATCCTTAGGGGTAAATTCTAGCGATTATTATTCAGAGGGTTTTGTGAAAGAAAAAAATGAAATAGAGCAGAGGGTGCTATCGGACTTGATAATAACTCTTGACCATCTCGATATCTGGTCTCATAAATTTTCAACGGAAAGCCAGGGGTCTGGGGAAAATATGATTGAAACACCTAATGACTCAATTTATTACATGTCTCCATCTGGCGCATCTTTACGACTTAAAATGGCAAATCGAAATCAGGGAATTGATAAAGTTATTCAGCCAATAATGGAGAAAATATTTTTTGAAAAACTTCATGAGGAAATTTCTGAAACACCAAATCTCGGGTATTTCGTCAGAGAATATGCGACACGGGATTTTTTCGATCTGCTTGCCGGTGGCTCTATTGATGACGACTACCAATCTTCAATTCGAAAGTATGAGCGTGGGGGAAAAATAGAAATACCAAAACTGGATAATATAAAGTATAGTCACGAAGGAAGTCCCGTAAATAGAATTGATTTTTAATATGAGTATTCAGGTAACCTGTAATTTTTGTAAGAAGGAGCTCAGTGCCCCTGGGGCCCTATATTTTGGTGTACCAAAAGAGGGTGTCGTAGCAAAAAAACACATATGTGCTGACTGTTCGATAGTGTTTGATAACATGCTTTCGGGGAGCAATCGTATTTCGCTTGCAGAACTCCAGCGTGTGCACATTCAAGCAGGAAAAATTGAAAATGCCGAAGACATTGAAGGATCGGACAAACTTTATAAACTCACCGTGAATTTTGGATCAGAAACACGCACGATTGTTTCGGGGATTAAGCAGTGGTATGAAAAGGATACTTTGATTGGCAAAACCGTCATCTTTACCACCAATTTAGCGCCGCGTATGCTGAAGGGCGTGGAGAGTAACGGAATGATTCTTGCGGCAAAAGAAGGGGAGAAACCGGTGCTTGTTGCCCCAATAGAGGATATATATCCGGGAGCGTCATTACTATAATCGTCACAGGGGGCACTTCGCCTCGTCCCATATGTTGAATGAACAGGATATGGCTAGACTGATAGAGCGAGCGGCAGAAGGCGATTCTGCGGCGTTTTCAACCCTGTATCAGGAGCATTTGGCTCCAATTTATCGTTTCGTGCAATACCGGGTAAACAATAAAGAAGACGCGGAGGATCTTACCCAAACCGTCTTTATGAAAGCATGGAAGTCGCTTCCAACGATGCGCGAGGGATCGGTAGTTTTTACGTCTTGGCTATACACGATTGCGCGTAACACCGTGATCGACTATTGGAAGAAAAAGCGCAATGTGCGGATTGATGATGAAGAAGCATTCTTTGCGGCTGTTCCGGATACGCGTCCCATCGCAAGTGAACGAGTTATCGTGCACGACAATATTCAACTTTTAAAACAAGCAATGACGGTGCTAAGCACCGAACAACGCGCACTCGTGACGCTACGATTTTTAGAAGATCGCTCAACTGAAGAAATTGCAATCGCTATGAAAAAAAATCCTTCAGCGATTAGAGCGATGCAATACCGTGCCATTAAGGCACTCAAAGAAGAGATGCAGAAATATGAATCATAAACCACTAACAATTGAAGATGTCTTTGATGATGCAGTATCCAGACTGCAGGCGGGAGCGTCCAAGGATGAAATAATGGCGCTGTATCCTGAGCACAAGGCTGAGCTTGAGCAAATGCTCGGCGTAGTCATGATGCTTGAAGACGTCAAACTTTCGGAAGTACCAAGCGAGGAACTTCGTGCTGCGTTTTCTGCACACGATATGTTGAATGAATCTGAATCGCGTTCTCGAACATTTGCGTTACTTGATATGTTATTTCGGCCATCAGTGCGAATGCCCGCGGCGATTCTTGCGGTGCTGATTATTGCAGTGCTGGCGGTAAACCAAGCGAGTGCTCCGGCTCCCTCTCGGCCGTTTGATGTCACAGGATCGGAAGTTGCGCAGAATACGACTGGAGAGACACCCAGTATCAGTGCTGCAGAGTCTGCGCCAGCGAGCACAGGAATTGGAGGAAGCGTTGTGGCAGTTGCTGAAGCACCAGCTGCAGGAGCGACCACGGCAATGAAAGTGGCACCTGCCACGTTCAACGCATCAGCGTTTGATACCAGTAGCATTGCCGCAACGGAATCGGTACTCGTGTTTCCACAATTTGAATCCTTCGTTGCAGACGAAATTGCCTTAAGTGCATTTGAACAGGAACTGATGCAATAACATATGAAACGCTTTCCCATTTTTATTATCACACTTACGTTACTCTTGGCTCCGCGCGCCCACGCGCAAGCATTTTTTGGTATTGATTTGTTTGGTGTTGCTCACGCAGATGACGATGCAGATGAATCAAGCGGAGATGCGGAAGGATTACGTAGTTCTGCGCGTGCGCTCGTAGGAAAGTTGTATGAGCGTCTAGAGCGACATGGTGAGTCTGATCGAGTAATTGAACGCCCAGAGACAGAACATAACGAAGTAAAAAGCCAAGGACAATTTAGTAGTTCACTCGTGCAGTTGAATTATGCTCGCAACATATTAAAGTCATCTCAACGCACACTGACTGATCAGCGCCAATATCTATTGGAATATATTGGGGCACTGATTTCCTATGATGAATATCTCCGCGTGCAAATGGAGCAGTTACCTGTGATAGATGAAGACGTGCTTTCATCTTTCTCTGCACTAGTGAGTGCTGATGTAGCGACGCTTCGGGCATTTGAATCTCGTGTGCGTTCAGCAGAGTCAGTTGATGCGCTCAAGGCGGTCACGAAAGAGTTGCTTGATCAACGGAAACAGTTTTCCCAGCTCCACATGCGCCGTTTGACCGTACTTGCGCATATTGGAGTGATGCAACGTCAATCTCTCGCTGCGCTCACTATCCGTGCGGGAGAACAGCGCACTGCGGCTACGGCTTTTACTGTGGATGGCACTGATATGACCGGCATCATTGCGGATATCTCTGCAGTGGAATCTTTGATTGCGGCATCGACAGATCGATTAACACGACTCACTGCAAGCACTACTGCCGCCACCCTTGGTACAAGAGAGCTTCAGAAAATTCATGAAGAGCTCGTTCGTGAGCGTAATGCGCACCGCGAAATATTTGAACGCATTCTTGAGATTGCACGTGAGGCAAACAAGCTTATAAAGGACGAGTAATCAAGTGTGTAATTATTTGGTATACTAGTGGTATGCCTTTTGGGCTATTTTTTAAACGGATATATGTCACAATCGCTCTCGTGGTGGTAGGAGCCGGTTTTTTCGTACTTGTTATCATGGGCGCAGTATTTCCGACGCGCATGGCGCTCGCGCATCAAGAAATCGTCATCCCGTCTGGGGCAAGCGCATGGGAGATTGGTGATATATTGGAAACTGCTGGAATCATTCGCAGTGCGCACGCATTTGTTATTACGGCAGAGCTGACGGGTAATGATCGTGCTCTACGGCCAGGTCCGTATGTGTTTACTGAGTCGGCGAACATTTTTTTGATTCTTGAGCGACTCACTGCTACGCCCGATGCAAAAAAAATTCGTATTGTTGAGGGATGGGACGCGCGGCGCATTGCTGAATATCTTTCAGAGGAGGGAATTGTCAGTGGTGAAGAATTTTTAGCAAAAGCAGCGGTGCATGAAGGAGAATTATTTCCAGATACATACGAAATCAAAGAAAATGTCACGGTTGATGAATTAATTGCCATGATGCGAGACACGTTTCGTATCAAGACGGCAACAATGGCTTCCGAGGCGGTCTCGAGTGGAAAATCATTTCATGACATTCTTGTTATCGCATCACTCGTTGCAAGAGAGGCGAACGGTGAAGATGATGCTAAAATGGTTTCTGGCATTATCCAAAATCGGTTGAATAACAATTTTCCATTACAGATTGATGCAACGCTGACGTATATTACTGGGCTCGCGAGTAGTGAGCTTGGGGGATCTGAGTTGAATATCGATTCTCCATATAATACGTACGTGAATAAAGGGCTTCCGCCAGGGCCAATTGGGAATCCGGGACTTGAGGCGATTGATGCGGCGTTACATCCTACAAAAAGTGCGTATTGGTACTATCTACACGGACGCGACGGTACCCCACACTACGGACGCACGTTTGAAGAGCATAAACAGAATAAGGCGATGTATCTGAGGTAAGTCTTTTCACCTCGGTATTTTTGTGGCATAATTGTTCGCATGGTAAGTGCAAAAAAGAACATTTTAGTTGCAATGAGCGGTGGAGTAGACTCATCCGTTGCGGCACTACTCCTCAAGCGCGCGGGACACAACGTCACGGGCGTATTTATGCAGGGGTGGCGCGCACCCGGAGCAAAATGTTCGTGGGAAACGGACAGGCAAGACGCAGCACGCGTTGCGGCCGCGCTTGACATTCCATTTCGTGTGCTTGATGTTGGAGAGCAGTACCGCACCCACGTGGTGGAATATTTAGTTTCTGAATACGCGAAGGGGCGCACACCAAATCCTGATGTGATGTGTAATACCTACATTAAATTCGGCGTGTTTTATCGTTGGGCAATGGAACACGGAGCTGACGCGATTGCAACCGGACATTACGCAACTATCACCACTCTTGATGGAATAACATATCTTTCAACGAGTAAGGACACCGCAAAAGATCAAACATATTTTCTTTGGGGGCTTACACCAGAAATTCTTGCGCACGTATATTTTCCTATCGGTGAGCTCATCAAAGATGAAGTGCGCAACATTGCCGAAGCAGCGGGACTCGTGACTGCGAGAAAACCAGATAGCCAGGGAGTGTGCTTTGTAGGCGAACTTGATATGAAATCGTTTTTGCAAACATATATTCCTCCGCGCGAAGGAGCCGTAGTAACCACAAGCGGCGAGCGAGTAGGTACACATGACGGTGCTGCGTATTATACTATTGGCCAGCGTCATGGGCTTGGCATTGGAGGGGGCACACCATATTTTGTGGTGAAGAAAGATATGGATACCAATACACTCGTCGTTGCGGAAGTGTCTGAAAAAGAAGAGCGCGAGACGCACGCAGTGTCCGTTGAGCACATGACGTGGTATAAAAAGATGACTGCAACTCGCGCACCAACGCTCAGTGCACGTATCCGCTATCGACAAGCATTAGTGGAAGTGACTATGGATGATACAAACATAAACACATTGCGCCTCACCAGTGGCGTAGCTAAACCGTCAGCCGGGCAATCCTGTGTAGTGTACGTGCGTGTCAGTGACACCAAACACATTGTCGTAGGAGGAGGTATCATTGCAGAATAAATATTTATGACGTCACAAGAAGTAAGAGAAGGATTTCTCAAATTTATGAAAGAACGAGGGCACGCAGTGGTGCCCTCGAGTAGTTTGATTCCTAATGACACGTCGGTGTTACTCACTACCGCGGGCATGCAGCAATTTAAGCCGTATTTTACCGGAGACGCAGACGCGATGCGGGATTTTGGTGCGCTCTCAACCGCAACACTACAAAAATCATTTCGCACCTCTGATATTGAGGAAGTGGGAGATGACTCACATAACACGTTTTTTGAGATGATGGGAAACTTTAGTTTTGGGGGATACTTTAAAAAAGAAGCGATTACATTTGCGCATGAATATATTACGAAGGTAGTAGGTCTTCCCATTGCATACGTTACCTATTTCGGCGGATCAGACACCGTGCCCAAAGATATCGCGTCACGAGATATTTGGACAGCACTCGGCATAGTGGATATTCGCGAACAAGGAATGGGCGATGTGTTTTGGGGGCCAACCGGGAATTCCGGGCCTTGCGGACCCACTACAGAAATATATATAAAAAACGCAAAGGGAGACGCAATTGAGATTTGGAATTTAGTATTTAATGAATATATCTATCCTGGTACTCGTGATGAACTCCTTTCGCGTGCACCCGGCAAAGCACTGCAAAAATTAAAAACGCCAGGTGTAGACACGGGCATGGGGTTTGAGCGGCTCCTTATGGTGATTGGTGGATTTCAGTCAAGCTACGAGACAGACGTGTTTTTACCACTCATGGATATTGTCAAACAGATACCCGAACGTGAACGGCGCATTGTTTCTGATCACATACGCGCAGCAGTGTTTCTTGTTGGTGATGGTGTGCTTCCATCAAATACGGAACGCGGATACGTACTGCGTCGCCTTATCCGTCGTGTCAGCCGCATACTCTATCAGCAGAAAATGGAAGACGCAGTGCTGCTGCGGCTCATTGCAGAAGTTGCCACAATCTATATGCATCCATATCCACATTTACAAGCAGACGCCGAACGCATTGAAAAAATAATATTCGGTGAACATCAGAAATTTTATAAGGCGCTCACGCGCGGTATTGGTGAATTTGAGAAAATCATTACAAAAGGAACAATTTCTGGAAAAGATGCGTTTGATTTATATCAAAGTTATGGATTTCCCATGGAACTTACGCGCGAGCTTGCCACCGAGCGCGGTATTCGGCTTGATGAACAGGCGTTTCAGCGAGAGTTTCAGGAGCATCAAGAAAAATCAAAGGTTGGGAGTGAAAAAAAATTTGGCGGACACGGACTCATTTTAAATACCGGAGAACTGAAGGCCGCAAACGAGGAAGAAATGAAAAAGGTCATTCGTCTACACACCGCGACACACCTTCTGCAGGCCGCACTGCGCAACGTACTTGGGCCCGACGTCAAACAAATGGGTTCTGATATTACGGCCGAGCGCACGCGATTCGATTTTTCGTTCCCTCGGAAGCTTGCTCAAGATGAGCTCACAGAGGTGGAAAGACTTGTGAATGAGGTGATTGCAAAAGATTATGTGATGACATCCGAGTCACTCCCATACGAGGAAGCGAAGCATAGCGGGGCATTGTATTTCTTTCGAGATAAATATCCAGATGTGGTTTCGGTGTATACGGTGCATGATCAAAATTCGGACGATGTGTTTTCAAAAGAATTTTGCGGAGGGCCACATGTTACGCACACCTCAGAAATCGGAAAATTCGTTATACTAAAGGAAGAGGCATCCAGTGCCGGTGTCCGACGTATTCGCGCAACCGTGAACTAACCTAATGATAGGAATTACGCGCTTCAAGCGAAACCAACAGGTGCTCGTTGATTTAGGAACAGCCAATATTATCATGGCGGCTGTTGAATATTCTCTGACCGAAAAGCCCCATATTCTTGGAATCTACCGCAAACATCATCTCCCGTCGGTTCGCAGTAATATTCGAGACTTTCAATCAAGATTGATGCACGAATTGAAGGACGTCTATGCTTCATTACAAAAAGAGCTTCCGGACTTCGCGCCATCCGAGATCCACTACGGTCTCACCGCGCCCTACTATACCGCTGAAACAGTGAAGGTGCGTGAGGAATACGAGGAGGGACACAACATTACTCGTGACGATCTCGAGAATATTCGTGCTCGTGGCGCAGATATTTTTTTAGAACATTTTAAACACCCTTCGGCAGTTGCAATTTTTGAAGTTCGCACATTAGAGGAATTCTTAAACGGGTACCCCACGCAGAAGGTTGAAGGGAGAAGCGCAAATGAACTTTCTCTGACGATGCGTTATGCCGCGGCGCATCAGATGCTGATACACGGATTTCAAGATCTGGCACTGAGGTTTCATGCCCAAGTCCACTCATTTCTACACACGTTTCCGCAGTTGTTCTCGGATATGTTTCGTGAGCATATTTCTGGATCTGGCGTGCAAGTGATTATTGATATTGGGGGTGAGCTTTCAGAAGTGATTATTTTAGAAGCAGGCATCATACAAAATGTATTTACGCTGCCCGTAGGAGTTCTTGATATTACTGAAGAGATTGCTCGTATAGAGAAAACTGACTATGAAAGCGGGGAAGTGCTTTACCGAAAATATATTGCGGGACGACTAGAGCCTGGGCAAGCATCAAAAATCGATGAGGTGTTGCGTTCCGCAGTTATTAATTGGAAGCCACATTTTGAGTTGGCGTTTAAGGAAATGCCAGCAGCAAGTCGAAGATCGCTAAATATTTTCCTTGTCGGTGGTGGTGCATTGCTTGCGGACGTGCAAGGACTGATTATGGCGTTAGAAGTGATGGAACGTATGATTGTTCCTCCACAAATGCATCAAGTTGATCCAAAAGCGTTCCAGGATAAGGTGAGTGGTTATGAACACTTCGAAGGAGCCGGAGATTTTGGTATACTATCCTTAATTCTTAAAACAACCCAATAACACATGGATGGCATTAAACGACCCAGTAGTGGTACTCCACAAAAAAAATCTGTAGTGGCTCCTGCGCCGACACAAAAGCGTATCGTCGCGCCCGCGCCACCCATTTCAGCGCGCCCAGCACAGCCAATAAAGCCACCGGCACTCCCTATGCGTGCTTCCGCGACTCCCGTGCGCCCAAGTAATTCTCCCCGAGCGTCGGCCTCAGCAAGAGTGCAATCAATGTTGCCACCAGTTGAACATGCGCATCCTTCGCTTTCTGCTCCTCAGAAAAAAGAAGTGATTGCGGAACAATATTTTTCTAAAAAAACTTCAACAACTCCTTCCGTGTTATCCGCTGAAACAGATACGCCTAAACGCAAAGGACCGCGCACAAGCGTACTTATTGGACTTGCGTTCATTGCGGTGGTCATTGGCGGATTTCTTGCTATGAGTACTTTTGGCGCAATGGTGGTGGAAGTCACCCCACGTGAGCAATTATTTAAATTGGAAAAACCCGCCGTGTTTGATCTTGCCGGTAGTAAAGTTTCTACTGAAAAAACCGTATCTGTTTCTCGCACGGCAACGCAAAAACAACCAGTCAAAAGTGCGGCATCGGGACGTATAAAAATTGTGAATAATTATAGCACCGATACGCAGTCGCTTGCTGCGAGTACACGTTTTGCGGCTCCGTCAGGAAACATCTACCGCATTAAGACCGCAGTGACGGTGCCTGCAGCAAAGAAAGAGAATGGAAAAATTGTTTCATCGAGTATTGAAGTTACTATCTATGCGGATCAGCCAGGGACAGCATATAATCTCACGGAAACCACAAAGTTTACCATTCCAGGATTTCAGGGAGGCCTCAAATACACTGGGTTTTATGGTGAGTCAATTGGTGTGATTGATGGAGGTTTTATTGGTGAATCTGGTATTGTTGCGGACGCAGATGTGACCGCCGCCGAGGGGGAGCTTAAAAAACAGCTGAACGATGAACTCATAAAAGAACTCAATGCATCGGGCACCGAAGGATTTACGCTGGTGCCATTTGGCGCACCAACGCTCGGAGCTGCAGTTGCAGAGCCAGCAGTAGGGAAGCCGGCAGAATCTTTCACCGTGAAAATGACCGGAAGTCTTTCAGGGGTATTGGTGCGTACTGAAGAGCTGAACAGTAAGCTTGAAGAAATTCTATTTGAGGACTTTCCGGCTGAGAAAAATCATCTCGAAACCCTTTCATTCGAGGGATTCTCCGTAGTAAATTTCAGTGAGTCGAAACAAGCGAGCATTCAGCTATCGAACAGTATTCGCATCGCGGTGTTTCCCGAGGTGACACAATTGGTGGAAGATATCCAAAAATCGAGTGTCGGGAAGATCAAAGACGTTTTTTCTAGCTATAGCGCCATTGAGTCGGCGGACGTGCGGTTTACTCCGTCATGGTGGCGTCGGATTCCTTCGAGGTCGTCGCGTATTAAGGTAGAAGTATTAAAGCCATAGACTTGACGGAACCAAGAGGTATTGGTAGTATGTTCAAAGTCTCAATGATAACGATAGCATGACCAAAGGGGCTGAAGGGAAAACGTTACTCGAGGGCATAGTCATAGAGCCCTTGAAGGGAGGCATTTTTCGTATTCGCCTTGACGGCGATGAGCGGGAAGTCCTTTGCCACCTCTCTGGTAAAATGCGCATGCACTATATCAAAGTAGTGCTTGGAGATCGTGTACGCGTGGAATTTTCAGAATATGATAATTACCGCGGACGTATCGTCGAGCGCCTATAATATATGAAGGTCCGATCTTCTGTAAAAAAGATTTGTGCAAAATGTAAAACCATTCGGCGCAAAGGACGCGTGCGGGTGATTTGTTCTACTCCCAAACATAAACAGAGACAGGGCTAACATAAAAACACAAGATCATGAAAACAGAGAATCAAAATTTTATCGTCCTACATCCGCTGTTTTATTGCTCTTGTGATTTAATGTTTTAATGAATTCTATGGCTCGTATCGCAGGGGTCAACATCCCCGATGACAAAAAAATTCCGTTTTCACTCGCATATATTTATGGGATTGGTCTTACCGCTGCCTACCGTATTTTAGATGAGGCAAAAGTAGATATGAATAAGCGCGCCAAAGAGCTTACCGCAGACGAAGTGAACAAGTTGCGCGATATCATTGAAAAAAGTTACACCGTAGAAGGAGCTCTGCGCAAGCAGATTATGATGAATATTAAGCACCTGAAAGATACGGGGACGTATCGCGGTTCTCGTCATACGAAACGCCTTCCTGCGCGTGGACAACGCACAAAAACCAATACCCGCACGGTACGTGGAAATGTTCGCAAAACCATGGGTTCTGGTCGTAGGAAGGTAGAGAAGAAATAAACAGTCATAAAAACACAAGATCATGAAATCACAAGAGCACAACCATTATATGTATTGTCAGCAACGGCCGGTTGCTTTTATGATTTAATGTTTTATTGATTTACTGAGTATTATGGGAAAGAAGCGTATTATCAAAAAAGCAACAGAAACTGCCGATGAGCAGACACTGTTTCAGGTTGCCCGAACGAAGGCGAATCAAACAAAAAAGAAGTTTGATCGTGGGATCGTAAATGTGCACTCTTCATATAACAACACACTGATTACATTAACTGATGATATGGGGAACACCATTTTCCAGTCTTCTTCCGGAGCACTCGGATTCCGCGGGTCGAAGAAAGGAACTCCATATGCCGCATCGCGGGCGGCGGAAATTGTTGGAGAATTTGCACAAGCGCTTGGACTGAAGGAGGTAACGATCAAAGTAAACGGCATTGGTGCTGGGAGAGATTCGGCAGTGCGTGTATTCGTACAACGAGGATTTTCAATTCCTTCCATCAAAGATTTAACACCAATTCCGCATGGTCACCCCAGACTAAAGAAACCACGTCGCGTATAATATATGGCTGATACAAAATGTAAAACATGTCGTCGAGTCGGTGAAAAGCTTTTCCTCAAGGGAGAGCGCTGTTTCTCACCGAAATGCGCACTCGTGCGCAAACCGTACGCCCCGGGTATTCATGGTGGAAAAAAGGGGGGTCGCAAGCCGAGACAATCTGAATTTGGCGCACAGCTGAATGAGAAACAAAAAATGCGGAATGCATACGGTGTCATGGAAAAACAATTTGAAACATACGTGTTAAAAGCTATGAATTCAAAAGCTGATGTACTCGGAACGCTTGTAGGATCGCTTGAGCGCCGTTTAGATAATGTCGTATTCCGCCTCGGATTTGCAATCTCACGTTCACTCGCCGCACAAATGGTGAGTCACGGACATGTATATGTAAATGGAAAGCGCGTGACGATTTCTTCATATCAAGTGGACAAGGATGATGTGGTGACACTCGGGACCACTGCGCGCGAAGGGGCGCTTGGGAAGCATTTGGATGCGCTGTTGAAAAAGCATCAAGCACCTTTATGGTTGAATATAAACGTGGAGAAACAAACGGGAACAGTGGTGGGGGTTCCATCGGTCTCGGATGTCGGCACGTCATACAATCTCAAGGCAATTATTGAATATTATTCACGTTAATTTATGATGGACGCTATTTTACTTCCAAAGTCTCCGAGAATCGTAAGTGAATCTGGTCATGAGGCCACAATCGAAATCGAAGGATTGCATCCCGGATACGGAATTACCATTGGCAATGCGCTCAAACGCGTATTGCATTCTTCGTTGCCGGGTGCCGCGATTACGCACGTACGCATCGAGGGAGCAAAGCACGAATTTTCGACGCTCCCAGGAGTACTTGAAGACGTACTTGCAATACTGCTGAATCTCAAGCAGGTGCGCTTTAAGTTGCACGGTGATGAACCACAAACGGTGACCATCGATATCAAGGGTGAGCGCGAAATTAAGGCGTCCGACATCAAGTGCCCCACAAATGTGGAAGTAGTCAATGAAGATTTTCATATTGCGACACTCACCGATACAAAAGCGACATTTCAGGCAGAACTTACAATTGAAGCTGGCGTAGGATATATTCCTCGCGAGATGCTCAGTAAAGACAAGGTTGCGGTAGGAACAATAGGACTTGATGCAATTTTTACACCAGTACGCAAAGTACGATACGACATCGAGAATATGCGCGTGGGATCTTCCACCAACTACAATAAATTAATTTTTACCATTCAGACGGACGGTTCCATTTCTCCTTCTGAAGCGTTTACGAAATCTGTCGGTATTATGATCTCTCAACTGAAGCAGCTTGAGACTATTAATATGGATGTTGATGTGGTTGACGCTCCGGTTGCCGAAGATGTTCGTCGAGAATTTCTTGAGGAAGCAAAATCGGTCTCTCAAGAGATGAGTGATGCGGCAAGTACCGCGATTGAAGATCTCAAACTTTCTTCTCGCACCATCAATGCGCTTTCAAAGGCGGGGGTTTCAACTATTTCGGACTTACTCAAATATACACACGAAGACCTGTTGGAGCTTGATGGATTCGGTGAAAAAGCGCTCACTGAGGTGCAGCGAGCCATTGGGACATTAGGATTTACTATTGAGCACCGAGACTAAACACGTATGCGAGACGCACGGCGAGGGCGAAAATTTGGACGAGAGACAGATGCGAGAAGGGCATTACTGTCTGGCTTGGCGTCCTCACTCATTATCAACGGAAAAATTCGTACCACCGAAGCACGTGCAAAAGAAGTACGTAAATTCCTTGAGCCAATCATTACTAAAGCGCGTAAGCAGACGATGATTGCGCGCAGAATGGTTGGGGCGCAGTTGAATGCTCGTGCGGCCACGCGTGTGATGACTATTGCAAAGGGATACGAAAATCGCAATGGTGGATACCTGCGCATTACCAAAATGGGCACACGTGCTGGCGACGCGGCACGTGTGGCGCTTATTGAATTTGTATAAACATATGAAAGAAAAGCCAGTGAAACAAGGCGTAGAAAAGAAATTCATTGTGATAGATGCTGCGGGGAAAACCGTCGGACGTGTTGCGTCACAAGTTGCCGCAATTTTAATGGGGAAGAAATCTCCTGCATATGAGCGCAATCAGATCATCCCGGTATCGGTGACAATCATTAATGCCGCCGAAGCTAAATTTACCGGATCTAAACAGTTGACGAAAACATACACGCATTACTCTGGATATCCAGGAGGGCTTTTCCATAAAAAAATGCGTGACGTGGTAGCGAAAGATGCGACAACTCCCATGATGAATGCAATTTCCGGAATGATTCCACGCAACAAGCTGAAAAAAGCGCGATTACACCAACTGAAAATACACGCACATGGTAAGTGATACAACATATATTGAAACAATTGGTCGCCGCAAGGCCGCAACCGCACGCGTACGGTTATATGAAGGCAAAGGAGATATTACAGTGAATGAAAAGTCACACGAGAAATATTTTCCGACTGACGAAACTCGTAATATCATCACTGATGCCCTTAATTCCGCAGGTATTTTAGGTAAAGTAAAAATTACCGCACTGGTGAAGGGGGGTGGCACGCATGCACAGGCAGAAGCAGTTCGTCTTGGTATTGCACGTGCGCTTATTGAACGCGACGCCGAAACTCGTCCTGCACTGAAAAAGGCGGGCTTCCTCAAACGCGATCCACGCGTGGTAGAGCGCAAGAAGTTTGGACTTCATAAGGCACGCCGAGCGCCTCAGTGGTCGAAGAGATAATGCAGCTTACAGCTTGTAGCTGATAGGAAATACTACTACTAGCTGACAGCTCATAGCTTGTAGGGTCGCCCAGTGAAGAATATGCATTTGTGAATCTTTTCTAAAAGCTCTCAGCTATAAGCTACAAGCTTGCTCGCCTGTCCACAGTCGTTTAGAGAAAATCGCCCAAGAGGGGGCGATTTTCTCTACAATAGAGTCATGGTGGAATACATCCGCCGTGCTTTTCGTATGATAATGCAATCAATGGGGATTGCAGATTTTACATCTCAGCGATTGAGACTGAGCGTTGTTGCTATGCTCGTACTCTTTGCAAGCGCTGTGATTTATACTGCGGTCACTCAATTCAGAAGTATCTCCGTTCATGAAGATCAGGCAGTTGTTCAGGATGAGGATGAGCAGTCTGGCGTATTTCCACCAATGTTTGGCGCGGCAATTAATAACGCGCTTGCAATGATTTCTACAAATGTGAGCGGCACACAGGAAACCGGTAGTTATGCCCCGCTCACAGGGAGCTCACTTGATACCCATTCTACGAACACGAGTTCAACAAGTAGCGACGTCTCGTCTCTAAAAGGACCGTTGCTCGCGGCTTTGCCGAGTGCGCTCTCTGTATTCAATGACGGCACGAACGATAATTCTCGCATCACGACGGTTGATGGGCGTGTATATGTGGTACGGCGATCGCAAGGAGTTGATCAATATATCAGTGTGGAATGGAGCGATCGGGGCGTAACAGGACAATATACATGGAAATCTACACCGAGTGATATTAATGCTATCCCCATACTAGGAAGTCACGTTACAAAAGGAGGCGCGACCATATGGAGTCCACCAGCGATTGCGGTAGATAATAGTGGACGTATGCATGTGGTCGCGATGAGTAAGAGTGGGTCACATATATTTTGGTATACATCATGCAAACGTACTGCAAACGAAGACTGCACACTCGTGAGTCATTGGAGTAACCCCATAAAAATTGCAGAAACAGCATCCGGGGACGGGTATCCGGTGATGGCCTCGCATGGGGACAGACTGCATCTCGCACTGTGGGATCGTCAACACGGTGACGTGCAATATATTCGATATTATCAATGCAGCATAGTTGATGGACCGTGCGCCTCATTTGCTCCTCAGAAAAAATCTGAGCTATTTGATCGAGATATAAAAGTGATGCGCATGGTGGTTGAGCAGGCAGGAAGAGCGCTCGTTATTGCAGTGGATGACGAAGGAGGCATGAATGTATTTTATCCGGAAGTACGCGGAGAGAGCGCTATTACAACGTATAAGAATATCTATCCTAGTCTTCCGGCGCATACGTTTGGAAGTATCGGAACTACGGTGGATGTGAAAAATCGTTTATGGATGAGTTGGGGAGAGAAGGAATCGCAGTTTCGGCCGTATTTGGGATATTGCAATATTTTGGATCACACGCTCGAGTGCAGCACAGGCGCACCCGGGTCTATAGGGGCGCCAATTGCTCCTACGAGTGGTCGCGGGACTGCAGAATCTCCCTGGGGGCAATATTCCGCCCTTGCGACCGACATCTCTGGAAGAATGATACTGCTATACAACAATCCACGCGACGCAAAAGTGTGGAAGGTGGAATGTACGATTCAGGATGGGCATACGTGTACGACCGCGGAAGAGTGGCGAACGGAGGGTGCGAGTGGTGTTTCTTGCGAAGGACCGTCCGGAGCGCTTATCACAGACATTAGCGTTGAAGATATTCGCGCAAAAACTGTGCGCGTGCAGTGGTCAACGAGCGACGACGCAACGGGATTTGTGTACGTCGATAGTGGGAATGCAGCTACTGCTGCGCCGATGGGATCCGCGCAGACGTATGCGCGCTCGCACAGTATTCAGTTGGACGCTCTCGCGCCACGTACAAGGTATTATTTTTCAATTCTCGCCACAAATAAGTGCGGCATGATTTCTCGCAGCGCGCGAAAAGCATTTATGACTTCAGAATATACAAATGAAGACGAGGCGCGCGATAGCCTTCGCGCATATTTACTCAGTGAAGCAAGTAGAAGAAAAGATGAAGTGCTCAAAATGATGAGCGCACTTGCTCCGGTGACGCAACAGCTCGTAAAAAGTTTTGTGTCGGGACTCTCGGGAGTAAGTAGCGCTGAACAATCATCGGCGCTTCGGATTGCTCAGGAAGAGTTTAAGAAACCAACGGTGCTACTGGACGTTGAGCCCGATATTTCACTCGCAGACACTTCAGCAACTATTAGGTGGACGAGTCCTACAAAAACGACGAGTCTTATTGCATATGCATCAGAGTCAGAATATAAACCTGAACAACCTTTTGTGTATTCAAAACAAGCGGGGGATAAACTTGCATATACCACTGCGCACGAAGTCGTGCTCACTGACCTGAGGCCATTTACCACATATCATTATCAAATCATTGGTGAAGCAGAAGATGGCGCAGGAGTGATGGGAATACATCGCACGTTTGGTACGCTACCGGTGCAGCCAATATTTACCGAAATTAAGATTGATGAAGTCACTGAATACTCGGCACTCGTCACTTGGCAAACGAACATTCCTACCAACACCTCAATTACTGTGCAGGAATATGACACAGGAGTGGAGCGTATTATTGTGGATCCGAGTTACGTCCAAATTCATCGTAATAAGATCACGAACTTAAAAGAAAAAACAAAATATACGGTGTCTGTTGCCGCTCAAACGGAGCGCGGCGAAGAAGTGCGGTCTCAACCTGAAACATTCCAAACAAGTCCCGATGGTGAGAAACCAGAGATCAGTACGGTGCGCACCAAGCTCAGTCTGGCGTCAGGGAGTAAAGAGAGTGTGCAAGCAGTCATTAGCTGGGCGACCAATGAGGTGGCGTCGTCAATTGTTGAATATGCGGAAGGCGCTCGACTATCTGGTCCATCGGTAGAGCAGTCACCGATAGTAGAAGATCAAACCACGAACCACGTAGTCGTTATTTCCCGGTTGCGTCCCGCGACAATTTATACATTTCAAGCTGTCTCCATTGATCAGGCAGGGAATAGAGGGCAATCAAAGCAGTTCAAAATTTTTACTCCACGCAAAGAAGAATCGGTACTTGAGCTTATACTCAAAAACTTTGAAGCATCCTTCGGATTCTTAAAAGGAATATAGCGATATGCCAAGTCCCATCATTTCAATTAAAAGTGCATCAGTGATATATGGAGAACATGTTGGTGCGCCACAAAAGGCGCTGGACAATATTTCGCTCGATATTTTCCCAAATGAGTTTATTATTTTCTTTGGACCTTCGGGGTGTGGAAAATCTACATTACTATATTCGATCGCAGGATTAGAGCAACTTTCTTCGGGATCTATTCACTCGAATGGATTTGAGCTTTCCAAATTAACAATTAAAGATGCCGTCACTTATCACCGTTCAACCATTGGTATGGTATTTCAAGCGTACTACCTCATCAGTACGCTCACCAGCCTGCAAAATGTGACATTACCGCAAGTGTTCACGAGTAAATCAAAAAAATTACGTGAGGAAGGCGCAATGCATTTTCTCAAGCGATTTGGCATTGGAGACCACGCGGATATGTTCCCAAATCAACTATCTGGAGGTCAGCAGCAGCGCGTTGCAATTGCTCGCGCACTCATTAATAATGCCCCGATTCTACTCGCCGATGAGCCGGTGGGAAACTTGGATTCCAAGGCAGCGGACAGCGTGCTCGAAGTGTTCACAGAGCTCAAGTTAAAAGATCGCAAAACGATTATCATGGTGACACACAACCCCAATCACCTGAAATTTGCGGATCGCGTATTTTATATGAGGGATGGGAAAATTATTCGTGAAGTTGCGAATACGCCGATTGAGGAAAAAGAGAAGAAAGAGCAGGAGCAGGAAGTACGACCAGCCATCAATCACGGTCTCCAAGATTTTGCAAAAATATTTCCGCATTTAGAAGAAGACCAGCTAAAGGCAAAGATGGTTACGTGGCATCTACTCAACGAACTTGATATTCAAGCGGAACAACGTCTTGAAAAAATTGTTTCAGACTACCTCAAACGAAATATATCCATTGAACAATTTATTGCGATAGCAACAATGCCCGTGCGTAAATCAGGAATTGGGCTGTATCACCCATTTGCCGAACGTATTGCTCAAAAACTCAATCGCATCTCCGCAATGAGTGAATATATGCTTAAACACTTCCAGGCATATCCGGACAGTTACGAACAGTACCAAATTATACTGGATCAAGTGACCACCTATCTTTTTGAAATTACCGAATACAAGCCGACTCAAGAGTTACTTGCACGTATGCAGAGTATTGTAAAAAGTCGCCTGGAGGGTTCGCTCGGCCACGACGGATTTATGGCGCTCCTCGATAAGCCGTATGCGCAAGGAGGGGCGGGGTTGAATGTGAGGACCGCTCGTAATGTTGCGAGACAACTCGAAATGATTCTTATGCATTTTGATGAAATGAAACGCGTTGCAAGTGATAAAAAATCGCGGGCACATTTGTATGGCGTGAAGCATAAGCCCGAACAACTAGACATAGTAAAACAACAGAAAAAAGGTTCAGATATCCCTGCGCCAATCGTCGTGCCGAAACCACCAGCGGCGCAGATGCAACCGGTGCTTAAAGTTCAACACGCAGTACCCGCGCCAGTAAAAGCAATTACCGCAACAAAAGCACCCGTCATATCTGCTCCGCCTGTTCCCGTTGAGCAGACCAGCACCATCCCTAAGCTCAAACCATCACCGCAGTCGCCGCAGGAACATGTACGTGTTCAGCGTAGCAATGGAGCACCCCCCTCACGCAATCTCCTATCCAGCCCACCAAAGGTTGTTTCGTCACCGGCGCTACATGTGGATCCCGTAAAAAAAATTCAATTGCAATCTATTCCATTACCTCAAATTACCGAGCAAAACATCTCCATAAAAAAAGCAGTAGATTCAGCGCCTATCCCAGTTCCTCCACCCCCATCTCCAGTGAGCGTACCCTTAGCTCCTGCCACCTCACACGTGAAGTCAAAAAGTGACCTCGGGCGCTTAGAATCTATGCTCATTCAAGATCTTGAGCGTATGTCCCAAGATCTTCATCAGGACTCACACAGGTCGTTTGTTATTGAGGAAGGTACATCACGCAGTAGTGCGCCCTCTCCGGACGCTTTGAATCAGAAAACGAATTTACCACAGGTCATCGTTCCGAAGCCAACATCCTCTGTGGACGTGCGTTCATATGCGAAGCCGGTGCGCCAACCTACGCGCGCGCAAAGTGTGCTACCACCGAAACCACCCCCGAGAATGTACGTTCCTATTGAAGGAATGAACGAAAGTTCGCATACTCCCCCAGAAAACTCAAAGCAGGTTATTCGTGTTACTTCCTCTCGAAATAATGAGCTTGATGCGCCAACAATTATCTTTGCAGACAAAACCGTTGACGCCCAGCGAGAACGTCCACGAAGAATATTTACTATACAATAAATATGAAAGTAACCGATACACTCGCGCTTTCCACAAGAATGTTTCATACGAGAATGTTAAGAACTGCCCTCACGATTCTTGGCATGGCTGTGGGCATTGGTACTATTGTATTTTTATTTTCACTGGGGTCAGGTTTACAAGAACTACTGATTGGAAGGATTGCAAAAAACGAAGCGCTACTTTCCCTGGATGTATATCCGGGAGATTCAGAGTTGCTGAAGCTTGATATACGGGCATTGAAACAGTTTGCAGTACTACCAAGCGTCAAAAAAGTCATTCCCGTCGCTATTTTTGGTTCACAAATCACCGATGACACAGGAACAACTGATGCGAGTGCCCAAATGGCCGACCCGGAAATTTTTTCTTTGAATGGCATAGATGGACCGTCGCGAGGAGCGTTTTATAAGTCCGGAGATACTACCGGAATACTTGTCACGAGTGCACTCGTCGAGACATTCGGTTGGGATCCCGATGCGGTCATTGGGAAGCACATTACACTGACAATTTTTGTGGATGAATCGCTTATGTATTATGCTGCCCCGGATGAGCAGGCGAACAAAAAAGAAATCGTAAAAACAGTAACAATTATTGGCACACTCACATCTGAGTCTCCATCTGTGTATTTTTCTGCAGGCGTAGTTCCAGAAATAAGAATGCTCGAATATGCCCAGGCAAAAGTAAATGTTAACAATGCAGAGGCGCTGAATGCGGCGCGCAATGCAATCATTGAATTTGGATATAACGTGCAGGCTCTTTCCGACATAGTCGATCAAGCTAATAAAATATTTCTTGCGGTACAAATTATTCTTGTAGTCTTTGGCGCCGCCGCACTAGTGGTGTCTGCGATTGGAATGATTAATACTATGACGATTGCATTTCTCGAGCGCACACAAGAAATTGGCATTATGCGATCACTGGGTGCCAGTCGAGCAGATATGTTTTGGCTCTTTCTCATTGAATCGGGTCTGATGGGTTTTCTCGGTGGCGTTGGGGGAGTGTTGATTGGCTTATCTGGGCAGGCGATTGTATCAACCGGCCTTGCTGTGCTTGCGAGACAGCTTGGTGGCGTACATGTAGATATTTTTCAAACTCCGGTCTGGTTTGTAGTAGTTATCGTAGTTTTTTCTACGCTTGTTGGTTTTTTGACCGGTATTTTGCCAGGCAGGCGAGCATTTCATCTGAATCCGCTGGTGGCGCTCAAATACAAGTGATCTCATCGCTGTGTGATCGGGCTCTTACTGCGAGTATTTAGCACTCTTGACATGAGAGTGCTAATTTTTTTATGATGTGAGTATGTTAAGTGATAGGGACGCAAAAATACTATTTACGCTGATTGACGCCTATATTGATTCAGCCTCCCCAGTGCCTTCCTCGCATGTGGCGCGTCATTTTCGCTATGCACTGAGCCCCGCAACCATTCGCACCCACCTCGCCTCACTAGAGGAGGAGGGCCTTTTAGAACAGCTACACACCTCATCTGGTCGCGTACCTACAGAGAAGGCAGTGCGGTGGTATGTCAACACGCTGTTCGATTCGTATCGCGAACAACTGGAGAAACAACGCGAACTGACACTACACGCGGCGGAGCGCATGCGAGAACGCATCGCGAGAAAATATCATGTCATTGCAGGCACCATGGATGAGGATCGGAGTGTACGCATATCTGGTTTTGAACGTTTATTTCAACTCCCTGAATTTCGTGACGAGGAAATATTGCGGCACGTAGGGTATGCGCTCGACCATATTGCAAATGAATATACCGCACTGGTATCAAAAATGGGTGCGCGTGCAGTTACTATCCTTGTTGGCAGTGATCTTGCGGGTGATAAAACTACTGGAGCGAGCATTATGATTGTGCCAATTCAATCGCACGGCGCGCTGTTTATCGCGGGTTCTATGCGGATGCCGTACGGAACCATTATCCAAGAACTGCTCAATATATGATCGATGATGAAGCCGTAGAAACAAGCCCCCCGGAGCCAATTGATGAGCTTACTGAATTGAAAACGAAATGCGCCGAATACTTGAATGGCTGGAAGCGCGCAAAAGCTGATTATACTAATGCCGAGCGCGCATGGAGAGCACAGCAAGTAGCGCTGGTGCAATATGCGGAGGAGCGCATCCTTCACGAAATACTCGAAATCGCGGACGCGTTAGATGAAGCGGTGCGACACACACGTGACGAAGGAATAGAGCAAGTTCGACGAAAGATTCTTTCAATACTTGCGAGGGAAAAAGTGACACCAATCGTGGTTGCAGAGGGAGATGTCTTCGATCCTCATATACACGAAGCACTATCTGGTGAGGGGGAGCAGATCGCAATGGTGATACGCAACGGGTATATGTACGGAGATCAATTATTGCGTCCGGTACAGGTGATGGTGAAATAAATTATTAAAAATACACATATGTCAAAAATATTAGGAATAGATTTGGGTACTACAAACTCTGCCATGGCAATGATAGAGGGTGGTGAGCCACGCATTATTGAAAATTCCGAAGGAAATCGCACTACTCCGTCGATCGCTGCATTTGGAAAAGGGGGAGATCGACTTGTCGGACTCCTTGCAAAGCGCCAGGCGGTGACAAATCCAAGAGGCACCATATACTCTGCAAAGAGACTGATTGGGCGTAAATTTAAAGATGAAGAGGTGCAACGCGATAAAGCGTTACTCCCGTATGAAATTCGTGAATCTTCAAATGGAGGCGTCGAAATAAAGCTTGGCGAAAAATGGTTGCGCCCAGAGGAGGTATCTGCCATGGTGCTTCAGAAGTTAAAGGCTGACGCAGAAAAGCGTCTCGGTGAAAAGATTGAGAAAGCAGTGATCACGGTACCTGCATATTTTGATGATGCACAACGCAAAGCAACAAAAGACGCCGGAGAAATTGCCGGTCTTCAAGTGGAGCGCATCATTAACGAACCAACTGCTGCGGCACTCGCATATGGACTCAACAAAAAAACAGATGAAAAAGTAGTGGTGTACGACTTTGGAGGGGGAACCTTTGACGTGAGCGTTCTTGAAATTGCAGACAATACTGTAGAAGTGAAGGCCACAGGAGGAGACACGCATCTCGGTGGAGATGATTTTGATCATCGCATCGTGAAATGGATTATTGAGGAGTTCAAAAAACAATCCGGCATTGACGTATCAAAAGATACCCTCGCGCTTCAACGTCTCAAAGAATCCGGAGAAAAAGCAAAACATGAACTCTCGAGTACTGTAGAAACTGAAATAAATATTCCATTTATTACTTCTGACGCGAATGGTCCTCAACATCTCCTGGTCAAAATGTCTCGTAATCAACTGGAGCAACTGGTTCGTGAACATATTGATCGATCAATTGAAATTACCAAAACTGTTATTCGAGACTCCGGCATACACATAAATGATATCAATGAGGTGATTCTTGTTGGGGGACAAACCCGGATGCCGGCAATACAAGAAGCGATCAAAGCATTGTTTGGGAAGGCCCCAAATCTCTCTATTAATCCTGACGAAGTCGTGGCCATGGGAGCTGCAGTGCAAGCAGGTGTTTTACAGGGTGATGTAAAGGATATTCTACTTCTTGATGTGACGCCACTCTCGCTTGGATTGGAAACGCTCGGAGGGGTGATGACAAAGCTGATCGAGAAAAATACGACGGTTCCTACGTCAAAATCACAAACATTCTCTACCGCCGCAGACAATCAAACTTCTGTAGAAGTGCACGTGCTCCAGGGAGAGCGCGAAATGGCAACTAACAATAAAACACTCGGCAGGTTTATTCTCGACGGCATTCCTCCTTCTCCACGTGGAGTTCCACAGGTGGACGTAACGTTTGATATCGATGCAAACGGCATTCTCTCGGTGAGCGCGAAAGACAAGGCATCAAATAAACAGCAGTCCATTCGCATTGAGGCTCGAAGCGGTCTTTCAAAGGATGACATTGAACGCATGAAAAAAGATGCAGAAGTGCATGCCGACGAAGACCGGAAGAAAAAGGAACACATTGAAATCAAAAACACTGCGGAGTCGCTTATCTACACGACGGAAAAGACAATACGAGAGGCAGGTGATAAAATATCTGCAGAGACAAAAAAAGGACTTGAAGATGATATGACTGTGCTGAAGAAGGAATTGGCAGGTAGCGACGGGGATGCCATCAAAAAGGCATCGGAAACCCTCTCCGTGAATCTTTCTAAGGCAGGCGAGGCAATGTACAAGGCCACGGGTACGCCGGGAGATACTACCACTGCGCCCCAAGAAAAAGATAACGTCAAAGATGTAGAGCACGAAGACATTGGAAACAACGACGCAACAACTCAGTAGGCACACAGACATCGGTCCCAAAGAGATCGGCCTGTACGTGCTACTTATTATGTCTGCGCTCTGGTTTTTTGTGACGCTGCGAGCAGTGCTCACTGCCGTACCAATGAGTGACGCAAAAATAACGTGGGCATTTGGTACACTCGGCGTATTTTCGGTGTTGTATGCAATGACGTTGGTACTTTCTGCGCGCTCAGATTATTGGGTATATGCGTGGGCGATTGCCGCGTGCACGGCAATGATCCCAAACTTCAGCGTGCTGCAGGGGGTCTGCGTAGTACTCATACTTGGTGTTGGGCTGCTGGTGCGAAATCGTGTGCGGCATATCACCGAGGACGATCGAGATGCTCATTTTTTTCAACCCCTGCGCGTTGCCTATAGTTTATGGTTTACCGTGATGGCGCTCACAATTGCAGTGTCATTTTATAACACGCGACCAACGGTATCGGCGACATTAAACGTGGCGCTCAAGCGTGAGCACGTAGTCACGGTGATGCAGCGCATAGAACCATTACTCAAATCGGGTTCCCCTGATTTTTCGATTGAACAAACTGCGGAGGATTATATTCTTTCGCAAATTGATACTGAAGTTCCCGCGTATCTCCGCGCGGAACTCGTGCACCAGCAACTGTCCGCGATCAATACGAAATACAGCACGAATATACAACCAGACGACACCATGGCGGACGTCAGCTATGAAATTGTTATTGCCTTCTCACAAAAGCCATTCGGAAAATTTGGCAGTTTTGCAGATATGTATTCGAGATACTTTCCACTCATTAGTGCGGCAGGGATATTCTTTTTTCTGCAGTTTATGTTCTTTTTCTTGAAGTGGGGAGCCTTATTGGTTGCACTCGTGCTATTGCGCATAATGGACAGACTGGGCGTAATCGCGTATAAAGAACGTACCCAGACCGTAAAATACCCCACACTTTCATGAAAGACTACTACAATATTCTCGGCGTTTCAAAAGCCTCTACAAAGGAGGAAATTAAGAAGGCGTACCGAAAACTTGCGCACGAGTATCATCCCGATAAGCATCGCGACCCCGGCACGCGCAAAGAGGCGGAGTCTAAATTTAAGGAAATCAACGAGGCCTACCAAGTGCTTTCCAATGATGAGCAGCGCAAACAGTACGATATGTTTGGCTCCACCGGACACTCGGGGATCGGAGGAGCTCCGAATGGTTGGGATTTTAGCGGATTTGATCCGCGTAATTTTGGTGGGGGAGTCAACGTGGATATGGGAGATATTTTTGAAGATTTCTTCGGGTTTGGTGCTGGCGGGAAGTCGCGCGAAAAACGAGGGAGAGATATTTCTATCGACATTGAAATTCCATTTGCGGAATCGCTATTTGGCACTGAACGTCGCGTGCTTATTCGCAAGATTGCGGTATGCGTGGAATGTCAGGGTAGCGGGAATGCTAAAGGATCAAGTACTACATCATGCAAGACGTGTCAGGGGTCTGGTACCGTACGACAATCGCGCCGCACACTGTTTGGTACATTTGCACAGCTGACGGAATGTACACATTGTGCAGGCAAAGGAACAATTCCTGAAACTCCCTGTAAGCCCTGTGCAGGCAAAGGAGTACACCCTGCAAACGAAGAAATGCACATCGTAGTGCCCCCGGGCATTCGGAGTGGTGAAGTTATTCGTATGTCTGGGAAAGGCGAGGCAATTCCTCATGGAGGCCCGGGAGATCTCTACGTAAAGGTACACGTGCTCAAGCATGATAAGTTCCACCGAGATAATGATGATCTTCTTATGGATTTACACGTTGCGCTTTCGGACGCGCTCGTAGGTGCAGAGCGCACCATTGAAACACTGGAAGGACAAACCAATATCAAAATTCCTTCAGGCACGCAGACCGGAGATTTACTCCGCATCCGCGCAAAAGGATTTCCTCGTGGAGACGGCACCGAGCGTGGCGACTTGTTACTTGAAGTGCATGTCGATATGCCACGTCGTGTATCAAAACGAATCAAAGAAATCGCCGAGGAGATGAAGAAAGAAGGATTTTAAAATGTTCACCCCTGCACCAGAAATACTCATCGCGATCTTTATGGTCGGATCGTTGTTCTTGTGGGGGCTTCAGGAACGAGCAAGTCGTGTGGTGGCGTTTGGCCTTGCCGCGCCTATTACCACACTCGTCGTGTGGTCGCTCTCAGTGCTCTACCCACAAATCGCTGGATATATTCGACTGAGCCTATTTGGGATACTACAGCTTTCAATTCTTGGAATACTTCTGAAGGGGAAGTTACTCATGCGCGCAAATTCGGCGTGGTGGGCAAGTGCGATTGTAGCTCTGGCCACCACCGGTTTTACCGTTGCGCTTCTCTCCACCTACAATGTATGGGATCAAGTGATTCAACTTTCGAGTCTTGGGACATATTTATTTTACGGAGAAATTCGCGTGCTCATTTGGACTGCCGCGTTTCTTGCAGGAGCATCAACGATCAAGAATACATAAGAGACGGTTCGTTGACTTGACTATTTGAGCGTAGTGAGTTTTTGTGATACAACTATAGAGTTCGTTATCCGTATTGTTGCTTAAATGATTTAATGTTCTTGTGCTTTCAAGATCTCGTGCTTTCAAGATCTCGTGCTTTTATGTTTTAATGTTCTCGTGCTTTTATGACTTCCGCCCATAGCTCAGCCCCGACGTTATATAATATAGTCATAAACGAAGTCGGGGTCCCGACCGGAGCGTCGGGATTGGTAGAGTACAATTTATATATCCGCCCATAGCTCAGTTGGTAGAGCAACGGCCTTTTAAGCCGCGGGTCCTTGGTTCGAATCCAAGTGGGCGGACTGCAAGAGTTCTTTATCAGGGAAAACAAGGAGGAGCACGATGAAAGGAATTAAATTTCGCGGGCGACTAAATGATATTAATGACCCTGTACAGATAGTCGGCTACAAATGGTGCGTTCAGCCGTTCGGTAAACAAGTACACATCTGGCAGCGTCGTACGATTCGTGGTCGAAAGCTTGATCTCCAAATTACTGCATGTGATGGTTCTTGCCTACCATTCGAGGAAGTGCCCGCAGATCTTGCCGCGCTTGCGTTAGACAAATTATACTGATTCTCTGAAAATCAGAAACCTGTAAGAGCCCCAAAAAAGTCCGGGGCTCTTTTTTAATATCGTTACGACAGCGTGTTATTGACAAATCAGTAAAACATAGTATATTGCTCGCAACGTCGCAAAGTACTTCAGATAGGCAAGCAGGTTCGCGACGTTTCCTGCGAGACCTACGGAGGAAGTTCCATGCAAGAGATTGCAGTTCGTAAGGATCAACCCACCGAGTGCGAGCACGTGCGCGTGCTTCAAGGAGCCTTAAAAGATCGCGACAGGAGACGAAAGGCGAAGATATATCGCACACGTACGTCGTGCGATCAGAGGGAGTACGATCTCGTTACTACGTCGAAAGATATCCATCTAGGATTTGGCACGCTTACTGAAGGGGTTCGTTGGCATCTCGCGGCGCTGATTTTTGAAGAGTACGAGAGAGGCGGCGACGCGGTGGTTATGCTTGATCTCGACGGTGAGTGTTTACTCGCCACGATTGTCAACCGAGTGATAACTCCGGTTGAAATCGTGACGATTCACATCTCTCCCGCTCGCTAAGAGCGCAGTAACTAAAGGAGCCCCGCGATAACATCAACGGGCTTTTTTTTATTTCGACTCAAGAGACATTTCGCGCTAGAATACATGACATGGATTTTTCAACAGTGATTATCGTGCTACTCATCGGGCTTGCCGTAGGAGCTATCGTTGTGTTTATGATGCGGGGGCGCCCCTCGTCCGACAACTCCGGCATGCAACTGCTCCAGCAACAAATCGGAGAGCTCACGCGCACCATAGATACGCGTATGGGCGAATCATCGCGCCTGATGCACGAGACGGTTAGGTCGCAGTTTTCAGAGTCTTCAAACATTATTCGTGAAGTCACTGAGCGCCTTACCAAGCTCGACGAAACGAACAAACAAGTCATCAACTTTACCGATCAACTTCAATCGCTGCAGGATATCTTAAAAAATCCAAAGCAGCGAGGGATTCTTGGCGAATATTATTTAGAAACATTGTTAAAAAACGTCATGCCGGTTGGCAGCTACCAGATGCAATACGCATTTGCCGATGGCGAAATCGTCGACGCAGTCGTATTTGTAAAAGATAAAATTATTCCCGTTGACTCAAAATTCAGTCTAGAAAATTACAATAGAATCTTCGAAGAACGTGATGAGAATGAAAAAAAGCGACTCGAAAAAGTGTTTGTGAATGATTTAAAAAATCGCATTCAGGAAACTGCGAAGTATATTCGTCCGGGAGAGCAAACAATGGATTTTGCGTTTATGTTTATCCCACACGAAGCCATTTATTATGATCTGCTTATCAACCGGGTCGGCGCCGTTGAAGAAAGCACAGAAACGCTCATTCAGCGTGCGGCGAGTAAGTATAAAGTGATTATTGTCTCACCCACATCGTTTTTGGCTTACTTACAAACCGTGCTCCAGGCGTTAAATGCCATGCAAATTGAGGAGAAAGTAGTGGACGTCA
>CAYHYZ010000006.1:14532-33887 GCA_964360995.1 uncultured Candidatus Saccharibacteria bacterium | reverse complement strand
TTTATATATATCACCTAATCTATATAGGTGATATATATTGTTATTTTCATTATTGCACTTGCCCTCAATCTGACGTGGGAGTTTTGGCACTGGAGGTATTACGAAACGTGTCTGCACATGATTGCGCATGAGCGTCAGTTGCTACTAGCGACGATGGCCGTGAAAGATGCTGCGTGGATTACTATATTTTATTGGTTGCTAGCGTACGGACTCTTTCTTCGCGGTTGGCAATTGCTTGTTGGTATGGCGATTTTGGGCCTCACCTTTTCATTTGTTGATGAAAAAATATCACTCTATCTGAAGCGTTGGGAGTATGCGGTCAACATGCCACGCGTGCTTGGTGTTGGCCTTACTCCGCTGTGTGAGCTCACGGTCACAGGCGTGTTATCAGTGCTCCTCGCAGGGTTATTTGTGTAGTTTTGCGCTTGGAGAGGGGGTGGAGTAGAGTGGATGTATGACAGTGGCGGAACGCCTCTATTACGTGCTGATACACCCGTTTCGGTGGTTGTATTGGGCGATTCGCCACCCACGGAAGCTTCGTGTGAAATGCCTCGTATATTATAACGGGCATTTTTTATATGTACGGAATAGATATTTAAAATATTGGACGTTCCCTGGAAAATTTATGAAGCGTTCGGATTTTGATACATCCATGGAGGAGTCTCCTAAAAACGCCGTGGCTCATTTACTCAAAGATGAATTAGGTATCGTGGTGGAGAAGGTATATCCTATTGCGGAATTTAAGGAAGAAAATCGTAGAGGTCGCCTTGACACGGTTGAGTGTTTTTATGTAGAAGCAGAGTCAGCGGAATTCCATATAAAAAATATTGAACTGTGGGAAGCACAATGGTTTCCCATTGCAAAGCCACCCATTCCCATTGGAATGTCTGCGCGCGTCGTACTCGACTTATATAAACGAATGCCGAATAAGTTTTTAGGAAGTGGCTAGAGAAATCGCATCAACCACTCCTCGAGCGCTCCAAGCCCCCATTGTCCAAGAATCAAAAAGGAGTACGAAATCAATACACCAAGCTTATTGAGCGCAAGCAGTATACCAAGCAGCGCGATTGTCACGCCTCCCGCATATGTGACAGGATCTGTGATAGAGCGACTACCGAAATATATCAGCAATGTAGCGCCGAGAAGCGGGAATATGAAGGGAAGTGTTATGAGTAATAATTCTCCCAGCGCATTTGCGCGGACGCTCGTAATTGAAAACAGCGCAGTCGCGATGAGAAATCCTGCGAGCAAGCCAACGACACCGAGGATCATTTTTTTGTAGCGGGTGGTGAGCGCGAGATATGTCTCAATGCTCGCCGACGCTGATCCTATGCTAAACGCAATGATGAGAAATGGTGCCGCAAGACCCATCGCGTAACTTGCAAGTAGTAGTATTCCTGTGGACTCCGATCCGCTCGTTGCGGCAATAGTCAGAATTGTTCCAAGAATTGGTCCAATACAAGGACTCCATCCAACAGCAAAAGCGGCACCAAACAGTACTGACGGAAGTACTCCGCCCCGACGAAGCCATGGAGGAATACGCACTGGGTGCTCATGAGTGAGTGCTGGGATCCGCAACGCTCCAATCATACTGAGGCCAAAGAGCAATAAAAAAGTGCCACCCAGTCGGACGAGCAAGGTGCGATGAGTCTGAAGTAGACTGCCCGCACTCGAAGCGACAAGCCCGAATAATATAAACACAATGGAAAATCCAATAATAAATGCGAGCGCACTGAGTATAATGCGCCTACGCGTGCGCGTGTTCGCGCGCTGATCCGTGAGTGCTTGGGACGACGTGCCACTGATATATGCAAGGTAACCAGGCACCAGCGGGAGCGTGCAAGGGGCAAGAAATGTAAAAAGGCCGGCAATAAAGGCAGGTAGTACAAGCTCAAAAGGGAATGCAGACATTGATACGCATTATATCATTTTTACTTTATGACCTATGGGTATATGATGCCAATAGAGACGTTTTGATCGTGAGTGCGGGTTCGCCGCAGGGAGGGAGATTATGTTTTTCGCTCATTATCCACCATTCCCATTCAGTGAGAAGCCAGAGGAGCACGAAGAGCCGGCCGAGGAGGACTGGCTTCCGGTGCGAATCATGCGCTATTTTCTCGCGCAATTCTTCCTAGGATTTGTTGTTGCCATGTACAATCGTGGCCAGACCAGGGAAGAAAAAAAGTAGACAACGAACGACCCTGAACTCTACAGAGAGTACAGGGTCGTCTTCATAAGCTCGCAGCAGACCTACTACCACTCGAGAACGCCGCCAACTTTATATTCGGTGACGCGGGTTTCGAAGAAGTTTTTTTCCTTATTGAGATCAATTGCTTCCGACATCCACGGAAATGGATTTTCAACATTGTATTGTAGTAGCAGTCCAATGCGGTCTAGGCGCCTGTCCGCAATGTACTCAATGTATTGCTTAAACCCTTCCGCGTTCATTCCAAATATTCCTTTGGGAAACGCACTGCGCGCAAAATTTGTCTCAAGCTCCACTCCTTGTTTGATGAGACCGAGGAGGCGACGCTGAAATTCCTCCGTCCAAATTTCTGGCTGTTCTTGTTTGATGGTGTTTATCAAATCGATGCCGAAGTTCAGATGCATCGTCTCGTCGCGCATGATGTACTGAATCTGTTCTGCAGATCCAGTCATTTTATTTTGTCGCTGAAACCCAAACATCACGGCAAATGAGCTGTAGAAAAATATTCCTTCCATAATTACCGAAAACACGACAATATTTTCTACAAACTTTTGGTCTGCCTCAAGTGTCCCAGTTTTAAAATGTGGATCGAATATTCCTTCATTAAAACTCAAAATGAATGAGTCTTTCTCGTAGATACTCTTCACTTCGCGGTACATATTGAACAACTCTCCCTCATCAAGTCCGAGCGATTCTACAATATATTGATACGCGTGTGTATGCACCGCTTCTTCATATGCTTGGCGGAGGAGATACAAACGGCATTCTGGAGAAGTGATGTGTTTATATGCCGCGAGCACAAGATTATTTGCCGCAATCGAATCTGCAGTGGTGAAAAATCCCAGCACCGTTTTCAGTGCAGTGCGTTCGTCGGGGGAAAGTACGGTAGGGGATTTCCATTGTTCAACATCACGCTGCATACCGATTTCGGTGGGTAGCCAGTGATTTGCATTTGCAGTATTGTAGGCTTCCCATGCAAATTTATGCTTCATGGGATAGAGCTGTACCACATCGGCATTTGCCCCATTGATAATGCGGCGCTGGTTGATGTCTATGCGTTTGTTGGTGAATTCAATGGGCATGGGTGAGTGGTATTATGCTCGTGTATGTTAATGAGTATATGTTCATTTTGATTTACTGTTCTCGTGACGTATTGTTCTTGTGCTTTTATGATTTCTTGTTCTCGTGTTTTTATGATTCACGCTTGGCAAGATTCACACTCTTCAGTTTCCGCATAAAACACATTTGGTTTTCGCTCGAACATAGCCGCATTAGCGGTGACGGGAAGCTCTGTTTGTACGGGCATCGTTATTGATGTTGGCACTTCCATAGTAATAATTTCAGGGAGCGCTTCGATCGTATTCGCGATTGCCTCTACTACTTCTGTCACACTCTCCGATCGTTTATGGGTGACTCCATAATCAACGGTATTGACGGTTGATTTTTCCACTTGAGATGCGCTAAGCGTACGTAGGTAATATGTTGTTTTGAGTCCAAGCTCCCACGCGTAGAAATAAATGTCGCTGATTTCTTTTCCTGAGATACCCTTAAAGAAAATGTTGATGGACTGTGATTGGTCAATCCATTTTCCACGAAACGCCGCTGATTTAATAATCCAACGCGGGTCAATCTCAAACACCTCTTTATATTTACGTCGAATGTGCAGAGGAATTTCTTCAATCTGCGCGATACTGCCATCGTAAAACTTGATGAGTCCAAGCATATGTGGCGTCCACAGTCCGATCGCTTTGAGCTCGGTCACTAAATAGGGATTAATGACTACAAATTCACCGGCTTGATTCGATTTTACAAACAGGTTTTTGTAAATCGGCTCCACCGTAGGAATACATCCCACAATGAGTGCGGTGGTTGCGGTGGGTGCAACGGCCATCGTGTTTGAATTTCTCATGCCGTACTCAGCAATGGCACTGCGTACAGGAGACCAATCAAGTTGTGCAGTCGCGGGGACTCCCGTAGACATGCCGCGATCTTGTTCGAGTAGGGCAATCGTATCTTGTGGAAGAATGCCCCTGTCCCATTTTGAACCCTTATACGACTGATATGCTCCGCGTTCGCGCGCAAGATCAGTCGAGGCGAGAATGGCGTGATACGCGACTACTTCCATTGATTCGTCGGCAAACGCTACCGCTTCGTCCGAATCAAAGTGAATGCCAAGCATATAGAGCGCGTCTTGGAAGCCACGGAGTCCAAGTCCTACAGGGCGATGTCGCATATTTGAGCGCTCTGCGTCTACGGTTGGGTAGTAGTTAATATCGATGACATTATCGAGCATGCGCATAGCAAGTGCGGTCACGTTGCCAACAAGCGTGCTATCGAATTTTCCGTCCACAATAAACTTTGCAAAGTTGAGGGATCCTAAATTACAGACTGCCGTTTCGGTTTCGGAGGTATTGAGTGTAATTTCGGTGCAGAGATTGGAATTGTGCACCACGCCCGCGTGATCCTGTGGAGAGCGGAGATTGCACGGGTCTTTAAATGTCACCCAAGGGTGACCCGTTTCAAAGAGCATGGTGAGCATTTTCTTCCAGAGATCGCGCGCTTCAATGCGCTTGTACTGTGCAAGTTCTCCACGATCTGCCTTTGCCTCGTACGCGACATATTTTTGTTCAAACGCACGCCCGTACGTTTCGTGCAGATCCGGAGCCTCGTGTGGCGAGAGAAGTGTCCATTGACCATTTTCACGCACGCGTTTCATAAATAAATCAGGGATCCAGTTGACGGTATTGATGTCATGCGTGCGTCTCCGCTCATCCCCCGTGTTTTTACGAAGCTCCAGAAAATCTTCGATGTCTAAGTGCCACGTTTCGAGATATACATTTGTCGCGCCACGGCGCTTACCACTGCGATTAATTGCAACGGTGACATCATTGGCAATTTTGAGAAATGGAATGACGCCTTGCGATTCCACGCCAATCGCTTTCACCATTGCACCCGTCGCGCGTACTTGTGTCCAGTCAGTCCCAATACCGCCGGACCATTTGGAAAGTTGCGCGTTATCCGCAAATGTTTTGAAAATCCCGTCGAGCGTATCGGGAACCGTATTCAGGAAGCACGACGAGAGTTGCGGTTTTGGTGTGCCAGCGTGCAGAAGCGTAGGAGTTGACGGGGTGTAATACATTTCCGACATTGCGTGATAAAACTGCATTGCATACGCATCTTTATCTTGCTCGAGGAGCGCAATACCCATCGCGATGCGCATCCAAAAATGTTGCGGGAGTTCGAGGTATTCTTTTTTACTTGTTTGCACAAAATATCTCCCATGAAGCACTTGTGCGCCCAGATAATCAAAGAGGCTATCGCGCTCGATACGCAGATCCTGTGCAAGCCTGGGGAGATCAAATGTCAGTAGGCGAGGATCTAATTTTCCTTCGTCTACGCCACGTTGCACATTGTGTACAAATGACGCACGGTATGCTTTCTCAAAGTTTGGATGTCGCTCGCTCATCCCCAGCACGGATTTATAGAGATCATTCCACAGAAACCGCGCGGTGACTTTGGCATACGCAGGGTCTTCTTCTATATGTGCGCGCAGGGTGAGCTCGATGGCCTTATTTATTTCCTTCGTGGTGATGCCATCGAAGAGACTAGATTTTGTTTCTTCTACAATTTTTTCAATATTAATGACGCTTTCATAGCCGGTGACCGCAATAGCAATGGCCTCACGGATTTGCCCAATATCAAACATCACCGTCGATCCGTCGCGCTTGCGAACGGTCAAGTCGCTCCGCTCAATTTTCCGGAGGAGTTCAATACGTTCGGCGTCCCTAGTAATTTGCCGAGCCTGCCTGTAGAGAATATATGCTTTTGCAACATCAAAAAGACCGTGTAGGGCGAGTGAGCGCTCCACCACATCCTGGACGTCCTCAACCCCTGGAGTAGCCGCGCCAAACTGCGATTCTACAACGGTAATAACGTCATTGGTGATTGCGGCAAGTTGATCAGTTGCCACACTGGTTTCGGTTGCGATGCATGCCTTCTCGATTGCTCGCTCAATGCGGGACCTATCGAAATCGACGATTGCACCACTCCGCTTTTTAATGTGCACGGTCGGCATGGTGGGGTGGAGATTAAATTGTAATGGTGCGCAAAGTGCGCGCAGCGCGCTGCGAAACGAGATGAAAGGGTTCACTCATTATCCACCCGCAAGAAGCAAAAGCAGTAACTGTGGAAAAGAATCGAAAAATAATGTTGTGAAATATATGTATTCAGTGGCGCACAATATTTACTCATTCTTGACACCAAAAACACGTTCATAGACACTCGTCAAATATTTCATCACGAATATATATGATGTCCTTTAGAGTGCAGTATAGGGAAGGGGGGCTGAACCTAAGCTGTAAATCGTTGGTATGTAACGAAATATTTTTTTTGGATTTATCATGATCTAAAGGACATTTATTGAGTAGGCGCGCACTATATATTTCTAGGTCAGTGGGCTATAATTGACTGCATGTTAGACATTGAATTTATCCGCGATCACATAGATATTGTACGCGAGGCCGCAAAAAAGAAAGGTTTTGCGACCGATATTGACGCGCTCCTGAAGGCAGATGCAGAGCGGAGACGTCTCATTCAAGAGGTGGATGAACTGCGAGGAAAAATCAACGTTGCGTCTCAAAAAATCCCTACGATGGGAGACACACCTGACAGACAAATGCTGATCGAGGAAATGCGAGCGGTCAAAGAGGCGCTTGGGGTAAAGGAGGACACGATGCGCCGCGCGGAGGAGCTGTTCCAGCATCTCATGCTTACGGTGCCAAATGTGCCGGATCCTTCAGTGCCAGATGGAAAGACTGACGCAGACAACGTGGAGTTAAAAAAAGTGGGAGACATTCCCGTATTTTCCTTTCCGGTAAAGGATTATATGACGATCATGCAGGCACACGACCTGGTGGATCAGGAGCGAGGCACCAAAGTAGCAGGATTTCGGGGGATATTTCTGAAGGGAGATGCCGCTCGGCTTTCTATTGCGCTCTGGCGCTATACGATGGACTTTATGGCCGCGCGCGGGTTTACCGAAATGATTGCTCCCACGATGGCGCGTGAGCGTAATTTTATGGGCACCGGCTGGTTTCCGCTGGACGCTCAAAATGTATACCAAACTCAAGATGATTTGTATTTAGTAGGAACCGCAGAGGTATCCACCATGGGGTATCACGCCGATGAGATACTTGATGCGGACGCGCTTCCTAAAAAATACGTTGCATTTTCACCGTGTTACCGCAAAGAAGCGGGGAGTCACGGCAAAGATACTAAAGGAATATACCGCGTGCATGAGTTTTATAAAGTAGAACAGGTGGTGCTCTGCGTTGCGGATCATCAAGAATCGGTAAAAAATCATGAAGAACTCCTTGCAAACTCTGAAGCCCTTATGCAGTCACTGGAAATCCCATATCGGGTGGTTGTAAACTGCGCGGGAGATTTGGGGCTGGGGCAAGTAAAAAAATACGATATTGAAGCATGGGTGCCGAGTGAACAGCGCTACCGCGAAACACATTCCGCCTCATATTTTCATGCATTCCAGACACGTCGGCTCAATATTAAGTATCGCGGGGAGGATGGGAAGCCCACATTTGCCCATTCCCTCAACAACACCGCGATTGCGACACCGCGTGCGCTTATTTCATTCATCGAGAATCATCAACAATCTGATGGGCGTGTCAAAATTCCCACAGCACTCGTTCCCTACATGGGGAAGGAGTATATTGGTGCGTGATACACTGTATAGGTGAGTAAGCAGCAACGGAGACAACGGGTCCAAGGCCGTGCAGATTTTGTGCGCGGTCGTAAACAGCGAGTGACAAAAGAACGCACACTGCGTGTGGGTCTTTATGGTGTCGGAGTTATGGTAAGCATGCTACTGCTCGCGTATCTGATGCAATGGAATACATTACAGTTTCGTGAGGTGTTTGTGCTTGGCGCCGATGAGATACCAGGAGAAACTGTGAAAACAGCGGTATCTGATTACCTCGCCTCTCCCGCAGGAGTATTTTTTACCAATTCCAGTATGTTGCTGTTTCGTGGCGGTGCGCTGAAAAAACAGCTCACGAGAACGTTTCCACAGATTGCAGATATCAACGTGAATCGTATTTTAACGGACCATGCAGTAGAGATCACCATCACCGAGCGTGATCCGTGGGCGCTCTATTGCAGGGATCAGTCATGTGCGTATATTTCTGAAGACGGTGTTGCATATGCGCGTACGCTTGCAAGCGATTCTGGACTGCTCACGCTCATTCGTGGTGTTGTAGGAGGTACTACCGAGTTAGGAAATGTGTGGTGTGATGAAGTGTGTCGCACGCATGTGCGGGTGCTGAAAAATGAACTTGAAGTGGGAGCGGCGCTTGGTCCACTAGCCATCACCTACGGTGATGGAGGAACACTCATTGCGACAACACAACAAGGATGGGAAATTCGGATGATGCTTGAAGGTGATATCCCGAGAGTTGCCGAAAATATCCGCATCGCATTGGAAGCCACCATTAAAGATCGCCGCAAATCGCTCGAGTATATCGACGCGCGTTTTGGTGATCGGGTGCACTATCAATATAAATAACCCTTTCTTCATAAAATAAAAAGCGACCCCTATGTGCGGGGCCGCTCTATACGTTTGATTGATGCTCTTATCGCTTCGACTACCATACTGTATAGCTCCGTGATCATTTGAGAAATCACTTCAGATTCTTCTCGTGCCTCTCGTAATTCGTTGCCCGTGAGCTTGTGTTCCGGCAGAGGCTCCATACATTCGATGAGGTGAAGAATTTTACATCCGAGTCGTTGCGTACGTTGCAAATCCAACCATGATACACAACTCCGACTGTGTTCAAGTTTTGCATGAATCACTTTCAGCTTTGTGAGGTGTACTTTTTGGAGTGTTGTGCACTCGTAAGGTTCCATCTGCACCTCCTCTTACCCTATAGCGCGTATACGCACCTGCACATCCAACAGCATTCTACGACAAGCGAGTCGCCTGCACAATGGTGCTACTCTACGAGGTATTCTCGCACAATGATGGTGCCGCGAAAATCATACACGTCTTCGAATCGATGTTCGGAAAGCTGTTGCCATGACGGTGGAACATCAGGCTGGAAATTGCCAAATCCTGTAGTATCAATCTTCCAGATAGTGCCGGTTTTCTTGATAGATTCAAAGTCGGGCACCACTTCTTCAGCGCTGATCAGTGCTGTGCCTGAATAGTGTGTGAGATTTTTTCCCAGCAGGAGATGGCGCTGTGGGAGCGTGTTGTAGTATCGATGCGTGAAAAAGATATACGAGGTGCTCACGACAACGGTGTCGTTGGTAGTAACGTTTGCATTGAGAAACGCTGCCGCCGCGCGCATGCCGGGTTTCTGAGAAATATCGAGCCCATAAAATCGGAGTGGGAAGGACAGCGCGGTGCCAAGCAGAAGTATTGTGAGCGCACTGTATTTAATCCATGAACGAGAGATGTGGTGCACCGCAACCACCAGGAGTATTGCAAGAAATGGTACCGAATAGATGAAATAGCGCTCAAGAAAAATAGAAGTACGCGCAGAGACAATTGCAGAGGCAATGAAAGGAAAGAAAAGTAGCGGAAGTAGCACTGGTCGCAAGCGAGGTTGCGTGGTGCGTAACAATGCGTAAAACGCAATTGCAAGCAACGCAATAAGTATGTAGAGCGCGTTCGCCCATGAAAAAGCGTTCTTAAAAATTTGAATGCCATATCCCGGATGTGCATCCACTCCCGTGAGCAGTTTCCAGAGTGTTTTAGGGATAGACCACCATGTCATCGCACCAATCCAATAATCCTCGGTGACTTGCTGCGCCTGTTTCAAAAATGTAGGAAGCCACGGAATGTATAGAATGCCAACGAGCACGGCAGATCCGAACAGTCCTTTGATCGAAGCGATGTAGTCTCCGCCCATTTTTTTTTGCGACCAAATAAGTAGCAGTGCCGCTATACCAATCGCAACAATGTAGAATGCAGTGTAGTAATGCGTATAGAGCGCAGCCGATGCAAAGAGTGTAAATGACCCCCACATTTTCCAGCGATCTGTCCCCGTACGGTTCAGAGCGGTGAGCGCGGAAAGAAGCGTTCCCAGGATCAGTGAAATACCAAGTGTATACATGCGCGCCTCCATGTTGTGTTGAATGACAAACGAGTTTGCAAAAAAGAGAAAGGCCGAAGCATATGCCAGCTCTTTGTTGCGCGTCAAAAAATATGCTACCCGCCATGTCAGATATGTTGCGATACATCCGAGGAGCACGCTAAAGAGGCGTAGCGTGAATGTAGTGTTGCCAAGGAGATCCGTCCATGCGCGCAGTAGCAGGTAGTAGAGTGGTGGATGTACGTCCAGCGAAATCCGATGGAGCATTTCACCCAGATCATACTGTACAAGAAGGCCGGAGAATGCTTCGTCGTGCCAAATTGAATAACTATCTAAAAAATAGAGCTGAAACGCAAGGAGCGCGAGTGCAATGATGCCAAATACAACATATAACACACGCAATGAAGTTGATTGCATACGACTATTATAACCCACACAGGCTCATACTCCACGGTGGATAGATGTGTGTGAGATGGTACAATATGTATATTACATATACACATGACAGAATATTCGCGTTTTCCAACTCCCGAGGCGGAAGCAGAGCACATTGAAAGTAAAATTATCGAGCGCGTACACGAACAAGTGCGCTCCGGTAACGATCGTCAAAAAGATACCAAACAAGACATTGCGGGTGTGCTCGCCGATCATGTTGGCGGATTTCATTTGGATAGCGATGTAGGCGTGTCTGTGAGCACCGATATTGCGCACGCGGCTACCATCGAACAACTCACCACCACTGCATTCAGTAAGGGGATTACCGAGGCAGTCCATATGGCGCGCTCACTAAAAAATCCACACTTGTTAAAAGAACTACATAATGCGCTGACAGATATTTTTTATGATCGCTTGGTTGCGTCAGGCATAATTCAAAAAGAGTAGCATGCAAAATATTTTGCCACTGCTCGTTGGTGGAATAATCGCTACCCTGCTACTCGCAGGCGCTGGGGCTTTTTTTGTTGGGAAGTCGCGTAAATTTCGCGTTCTCTCTTCGGCACTCCATCTAAAATTGTTTCGTGTGTTGATTTTAGAACTTCCTGAAGAATCCACTGGTGGGCAAGGGAAACAGTTTGAGCTATTCCAAAAAATGGAACAGCTCTATGCGGGACTCTCCGGGTTGAAGGTTGGGGGCTGGCTCAGCCCTCCGCTCACATTTGCGTTTGAAGTGGTGCTCCCGAAAGTAGGAAAGACTGCACAAATATACGCAGCGGTACCGCATCAATATGCAGGGTCTTTTGAAAAAATGGTGCACTCCTTGTATCCGGGGAGCGCAGTGGAAGCGAGCAACGACTACAACATTTTTAATAGTGAAGGATCCACTGTAGGATCGATATTGCGTCTTTCGCGTGAACAGGTTCTCCCTATTCAAACGTATGATCAGCTCGGGCATGAGCCGTTTTCAGTGATTGCCGGGGCTATGGCTAATCTCAAAGAAGATGGGGAAGGCGCCGCGGTGCAGATTATTATGCGCAGTGCGCGAGTGAAATACGGAGAGCTCGCAAAAAAGGTAGTTCAAAAAATGCGGGAGGGAAAAACCTATAAAGTTGCTGTGCGTGAAGTCATGCAATCAGGGGCGGTCAAAATAGTGAGCTCGTCTATGGCGAAAAAAAAGAAAGACGACAAAAAACAATTTGAACCCATTCGACTTGATGAAGAAACGGTGAAGCAGCTGGAAAAGAAAAGTGCGAAAGTCGGTTTTGACGTCAATGTGCGCCTCTTTGCATCTGCCGGGTCGAATGACGAGGCCGAACGCATTCTTGGGGAGTTAGAGTCTGCATTCCATCAATTTGAAAATCCACTGGGGAATGGGTTTAAGGCGAGCCGTCCAAAGGGCAGACAATTTGAAAGACAAGTGTATCATTTCTCGTTTCGGTTGTTCGACGCGGCTACCTCGGCATATTTAAACCTCACAGAGCTTGCCACCGTCATGCATTTTCCTGCACGAAAATTGTCTACGCCACACGTACAGTTTCAAAAATCTCGCTCGTCTATGGTGCCCGCAGCAGTGTCCACGTCTGGCATTCTCATGGGAGTCAACGAATATGGGGGGCAATCAACCGATATTTATATCTCACCCGAAGATCGGAGACGGCACCTCTATGTGATAGGACAGACGGGTACTGGTAAAACGGTATTTCTTAAAAATATGATTGTGCAAGATATGCAAAATGGTGCAGGATTGTGTTTTATTGATCCGCACGGAGATACGGCTGAAGACTTACTGGGACTGGTGCCTCCGCATCGCATGCAAGACGTGATCTATTTTAATCCGGTTGATATGGATCGTCCTCTTGGGATGAACTTTTTGGAATTTGATCCGAAGCGTCCAGAGCAAAAAACATTTCTTGTAAACGAGCTCTTTAGTATTTTCCAGAAATTGTACGGTGGTGTGCCAGAATCGATGGGCCCGATATTTGAACAATATTTTCGAAACTCCACGTTACTTGTGATGGAAGATCCGCCAAGCGGGAACACTATGTTAGAAATTGAGCGCGTGCTTGCGGATAAAGAATTTCGAACATTAAAGCTTTCTCGCACGGCAAATGTGGTGGTGCGTACATTTTGGAAACACATTGCCGAAAAAGCTGGAGGAGAGCAAAAGCTAGAAAATATTGTTCCATATATTACGTCCAAGTTTGATACATTCCTCGCAAACGATATTATGCGTCCTATTATTGCGCAGGAGCAGAGCTCATTCGATTTTCGGCGCATCATGGACGAAGGAAAAATTCTTATTGTCAATTTGTCCAAAGGTCAGCTGGGAGAAATTAATGCAAACCTGATGGGATTAATTCTCGTGGGTAAAATTATGATGGCCGCATTTTCTCGGGGGGATATTCCTGACGAGAATCAGCGCAAGGATTTTTATTTCTATATCGATGAATTTCAAAATGTGGTTACGGACTCGTTTGCAACAATTCTTGCTGAAGCGCGCAAATATCGCTTGAATTTGATTGTTGCCCACCAGTTTATTGGGCAGCTGGATGATGCAACTAAGAAAGCGGTGTTTGGAAATGTTGGATCTATGGTATCGTTTCGCGTGGGCGAGGAGGACGCGGAAGTGTTGGAGCAGCGATTTACGCCATCGTTCACCAAAAATGACCTTGCAAACATCGACAACTATAACGCATACGTTGATGTACTTTCCGGAGGAAAAACTGCGCAGCCATTTAATATGCGCACAATCTCGCCAGCGAGAGGAAATCCTCAAGTCGCCGCGGCAGTGAAAGAATATTCCCGTCTTACGTATGGACGCCCGAGAGATCAGATCGAAGCAGAAATCCAGCACCGGTTTAATAAGTTTATCTAATACACATGAGTCCAATATCATTTGTAAAATCCCGTGGTATGTATCCGTTTCTTGTCGGCGCCGTGACAGCGGTATTTTTAATACCGATACTCATCTCTCTCACGGGACTACCAAAGCTTCAGCAGTATGCAGGATACGAGTGGATTGTTATCCCGCTTCTTCCCGTTCTATTTTTAGTTGGGTATCAAGTAGGACTTCTCTTATTTGGGAAACGCGCGGTGATGCGTGAGATTATGCGATTTGCGCTCATTGGGCTTTCCAATTTTGCCGTAGATACTGGTTCAAATCTCACCCTACTGTCATTTATTCCCGTCGTCACTTCTAGTGATCCTATTTTTTGGACAGTAAACGCGCTTGGTGTGTCTGTTGCAATCGGGAATAGTTTTTTTTGGAACCGCTTATGGACGTTTGGGGAAGTGAAGCAAAATCAAGAAAATACGCTCATAAAATTCTTAATAGTTTCTATTGGAGCTATTGTTATTAATACCACCGTGGTGTCTGTTGCATTGAAGCTACTCTACGTGGCCAACTTTCCTTCGTATGCGATTCCCACAGTAAAAGTAATGGCAACCGTTGTATCTATGACTTGGAATTTTGTGGGGTATAAATATCTCGTCTTTAAAAAATAATCCCGCACCACAATGTTGTATGGTGCGGGATGGGCGCGCTCCCCTTAGTGGAGCGCGCCGGACGATGCGTTCGTGAGTTCCTCCTCGATAAGCTCGGCGATACAGGTAATGCCGAGTATCGCTTTTTGCTTATACTGATCCGACATTCCTGTAAACCGGAACAGTCCCGGCACTTCCGAAGTTTCGTGCCGTTCTTTTTCGTACTGCTCTTTCAGGCGCTCGAGTAGTTCACGGACTTTGGGTTGTAGCTTATCGAGTGCACATGTGTTCGTACTTCGCGTTAACTGGAACAATGTTTCATCGATGAAGTTGTTGAGTTCAACGCGTTCAGCGAGCGTGAGCTCATGGAGACCGTACATTTGATAGATCACTTGCGTGATGATATCACTCAGCGGAATCCCAAACGCTTTTTTGTCCATACTGTGCCTCCTGAAAAAAGATAGTACACCGAAATATTCGAATTGTCAAAAAAGACCCTCACTCCGCTTCTGCGGAGTGAGGGGAATTATGATACAGCGGCACTCCTGAAAGCACATCAATGAACGTTGTTGCGATGTGTCGTAGTGTATAAAACAGCTTCGCAGTTTCTATAGGGGATAGGCGAACGGCATTCGATCCATCGAATGTATCGTACCGGAGTGGGCTGGCGCCTTCCCAGTAGGTTACGCGCTCCATCAGTTTGCGTCCGAGATCGGCAGCAACTGTCGCGTGATTTGATTCCGAGATCGTATGCAGTTCGGTCATCACAATGGTAGCAATTCTCACACTTTCGCGGATGGGGACTTCGGGGTCGCTAAACACGTGGTGTTCCACAATGTTCGTGACCGACCGATGAATTTCGTGAGAAAATCCGAGCTGAAGCAATTGATCCACCGCTGCCGCATAGGGCTCTGTTTCTATCATGGTGCCTCCGCTACTATCGTACTGCTACACGCAATGGGTCGCAATGAAATATTTGGTGTATGAGTGGACTATGCTATGATTTTTTTATGACAGAACACTCTGTGCTCTACCGTAAATACCGTCCACAAACATTTACTGACGTTGTGGGGCAAGATCATATCATTCAGTCTCTGGTGACCGCTGTCGAAAAGGGAACCGTCGCACACAGCTACATTTTTTCGGGACCGCGGGGTACTGGTAAAACAACTGTTGCGCGTATATTGGCTCGTGCAGTGAATTGCACGGGTGCGGGCAAGAAAAAGCCATGTCTTAAATGCGACGTCTGCACGCAGTTTCAGGCAGGAACCTCTTTGGACCTTATTGAAATAGACGGAGCATCAAATAACGGAGTGGATGAAATTAGAGAACTGCGCGAAGCAGTACGTTTTCATCCACAAACCGCACAGCGTAAAGTATACATCATTGATGAAGTGCATATGCTTTCAAAGGGCGCATTCAATGCGCTACTCAAAACCATTGAAGAGCCACCGGAATATGTGATGTTTATTCTTGCGACCACTGATTTAGACAAAGTACCCGACACCATTCGCTCTCGGTGCGAAGAGTTTCAATTTCGCAGACTTCCTGCAACAGTTATTCAGAAACGACTTGCCGAAATCGCGGCGTTGGAAGGTGCAGACATTTCAAAAGATGCGCTGCGCATTTTGTCGCTCCTCGCGGAAGGATCCGAGCGCGACGCCGAAAGCGCTCTTGGGCAAGTGCTCGCTTCACACACTGGCGTGATTCCTGCCACCGCAGTGACTACACTCTTTGGACTTCCACAAACCAGTACGATTGCAAAATTACTTCAATCAGTGATTCGTGGCACATTGAAAGACTCGCTTGCAATTGTCTCGCGCGAGGTTGCGGGGAACACTGATCCGCAACACCTCACAAAATTACTGATAGAAGACTTGAAACACACGTTATTCCTTGCGGTTGACTCCGAATACACCGGAACATTATCGAGCGAAATGTCCAATGAACATATTCAATTTATTAAACAAGAAGGAAGCGCTGCGGGAGTAGACGAGCTCCGTCGCATACTCGTACTCCTACTCGAAGCGTTCCATTCGCAACTCAACGGTGCAATTGCCGAATTACCATTGGAGCTTGCTCTTGTTGAAATTCACACAAAGCGCCCCGAAAAAAAATAAATCCAGCACCATCCGCCGGCTGGCGGATGGTGCTGGATAAATAAAAAGCCGCCGAACACGTTTGCATTCGGCGGCACTACACTTCACTTATGAGTCATGAGGAACATTTCGGAGAGCTGTTTTTGATAACCAGCGTCTCCGGGCAAGAATTTACGGATATACCGGTTGTAGAGGAATGAAGCTCTGCGCTTTACCGTGCAGGGATGTTTTCCAATGACTCCACCCAGTAATGTAAATCGGGTGTTGCGGGTGTATTTCTTGTACCCAAGGACAAGATAGTGCTGTTGAGGCCGTGGAGGGTCATCGTCCACACCATCATACAAAATGACAATTTCTCCAGGACGTAGATGAGATACTTCTTGCGTCCGTTTATGTACTGTCTCCGGCGACTCCTTATTATAAGAATCATAAACAAATCGCCAGACAAGTCGCTCTGTATACCATGAGGACAGAACACCCAGTACTGCCACGCAGCATATCGCCATCATTGAGTAGGAGAAAAAAGCTTCCATAACTACCCTCCCGTTTGGTATCAGTTATTCTCCATTCCTTATATCACACAGATGGCTCGTTTACCACAGTCGATGAAAGGATCATAAAAAGCCGCCTCCTTCCTTTCGGAACTCGGCGGCTGTTTCGCGTTGTTATTTACACTCTTCTTGCAAGCGCAGCACATGCGCTTCGCACTTCTTGAGGCCTTTTGCTCGTACCGTTTGCGCAATGAGCGACGCTCTACAATCTTGCAGTCGATCGCGTAGATGTACGCGTCGCACATAGTACGAGTTTCCCGTTAGTGATCCGACGAGGAGCACCGCAAGCACTCCGACAACAAATCCACACAGAGCACCCCAACGAAACCTCTTCAGTCTGCGTTTTTCACAGAAGTCATGAGTCGTTGATTCCATGCATCCTCCTAAATGATTTAGTTGTTCGCTCATCTCCCGAGTGACCCAATCCACGCAAGCGCCCTTTTCAGCGGGTATGTGTGCGTTCGCGCCGCGGGATACCAAAGGTTTTTTTCCATACCCTGGTGGAGGATTCCCGCATCTCTGAAGGGCTCTCCCACCTTGAGGTAGCCACACTTTTCATAGAACGGAATTGCATGGCATTGCGCGTTCAGAGAAATACCCTGCAGTCCCTCATGCGCTGCGTGCAGCTCAATCCCTGCGATTAACTTCGTGCCAACCTTCAGGGGACTTCTCCGGTATTCTTTCAGTACCGCGAAGCGCTCCACTCGCAACATGGATGTACCGTAGCGATATATACGGGTGGTGCCAATAACGACCCCGTCCAGCATTGCTACCCAGTGTGTGCGATACGCGTCTACGGTGCATGATTCGTACTTCGCGGGAATTCCTTGCTCCTCAATAAAAACTCTCCGACGCACATCTCTCGCATCCCTGATTTCAACCCATGTGTCCGCCTCTCTCACAACAACATCCATAGTGTTTCCGTCACTGTTCGCGGGTAAATTGATCAACGAAGCGTTTGGGGATTTCATCTTCCGCTGCTGCGCGTCGATCATATACCCACTCGATGGTTCTTATGGGAGCAGGGCCTTCCACTGATGGACAGTGCATACTCACCGGTTCTCGAGAGAGTAACCGACAGATTGTTCCATCGGTATACAGTACATAGTCGCCCGATTTTGCATACCGCATTTTATTTTGTATTGCCTGCTTTTCGATGCCATGGAAGCTCACGAAGCCCGCAACAGCGACCGCGAAACCGATGATGATCCAACCGTATGGTTTCATTATTTCCTCCGTATCGCGACATTGTCACTTATTGGATTGTTTCTGGTACTCGTCGTACTTTGCTTTCCACTGTGTACCGCCGAACACGTATACCGCGCGCACCTTATTGATCTCACCTAGTGTGAATGGTCGCGAAGCGCATCGATAGTGTAGTGCATCGCCCCCGAGATACGGCGTGACAATGATACACATCTCTCCGTCATCCAACTCAAACACCGTTCCCGCTTTGGCGTCGATAAGTTGCTGCCATAGGATATCAGCGCGCACATGTTCCGCGCTGTCCCACATGAGGTCCCACGTGTTCATCAGTGGGTTAAAGCTGAAGTAGCCAACCACCAAGAGCACAACAAAGAAAAGAATACGCATCGTATTCGCTCGCTTGTGGTCACGAGCGGCGTCCGGTATCGGAGTGAGAATTTTACTTTCCACTTTATTTCTCCTTTTTGAGTCTTAAGAGCAATTCGCTCGCATTCTATCAGACATTGACAAATAGTCAATTCATTGTAAGGTGTCTTTAGAAAGTTACTTTGGAGAAAACGATGGCGAAACAACAATCAGATGGCAGAAAAAGGAATCGTCGCAAGCGCGCAAGGGCGCATGAACGACACCTCCGCATCGTAAAAGACGAGTGGAAACAAGGCGGAAAAACACTTGCTACTGGTAGTGCGCACGGAGCACGCGCTGATCTGCGTGCACTCGCATCCGTCATACCTGCGTTTGTATGGGCATTCCTGCGCGCGATGTACATGACGGGCATAGTGCTCTGGCGCGTATCGTTTAGCATTATGCCGTGATTTTCCAAACAGACCTTAAGGAGGAAAGCATGCAAAGTGACGAAGCTGTTCAAATTGAGCAGTATGAAAAACCGGGGGTGGTACACACATGTGTGCTCTGCGGGTACAAGGCAATGGGGTCATCCGAAAGAACTTCGAGCGGTATCGACATTTTGCCCGAGGGGTGGATATACCTTCCTGGCGGATACAAGTCGTGTAGTACAACTATGTATCCACAACATCCGAGTACGGAAGAAGCAGCTCCTGGGCGCGGAATACTTCTGACGGGATACCTGTTTTCTCGACTCCTCTTCGAAAAGCTGCTGGGGATCAAGCGCGAGTATCCTTTCGATTGGGAAGATCCGCATCAGGGCGATTAGCGCAAGCCCCGCCCCCCCCGACGGGGGGGGGGGGGGCCAATTTTTTTTTTAAAGTATTTTATGCGTTCCCGTTATAACAAAAAAAGAAAATAA